>JBFMDE010000122.1:0-1595 GCA_040754215.1 Chloroflexota bacterium | reverse complement strand
TCCGCGGTATGATAGCATTGTGTTGAAGGGCCTTCAACCACGCGGCTGTGGCCTGGCTGCGGAAGAGCACCCCTTTGTCAGCTCCTCGACCTGGAGGAGCGTATTCAGGGCAGCGCCTGGATACACGTCCCGTATTATATCAGCTTTGTGGTAGTGGGGTGCCTTCAGTGGATGGGTTGCTAAACACTCTCAGTCAGGTGGTACAATGTGTGGCTGTGAAGGTGCGGGCGATTACGGTCGGGACCAACCTCGGCTTGCCCTTTGATGATGCCGCCTTCAGTGCGGCGGCGGAGTTCTGCAGGCGCGCCAGGGAGGTGGTGGAGCGGCGTGGGGTAGAGGTACAGACCCTGCGTGTGGCCGCCGGGAAGCTCAACCCCCTGTTTGGCCGTGAGAAGTCGGGCGTGGTGGAACTGGCCCGCTCACTGGACCTCGCTTGTGCCGAAGAGGAAATAGACTTCTGCTGTATCGGCTGCCTGGATGCCACTGCTCGCAGGGCACCCGCTGCCTTCGCTGCAGAGCTGTCACAGGCGGTCTCAGAGACGGAGCGGGTCTTTGTCTCTGTCCTGGCAGCGTCGAAGGGCCGGGGGGTCAGGGGGCAGACGGCCCTGGAGTGTGCCAGGACAGTGCTGCGAATCGCACGGGCTACCGCTGACGGTTTCAACGCCAGGCGTTTTGCCGTCGGGGCCAGCGTACCGCCTAATGGCCCGTTCTTCCCGACCTCCTATCATGGCGGCGGCCCTCCTGCCTTCTCTCTGGCCCTGGAGGCCGCCGACCTGGTGGAGAGGGCGTGTGCTGACGGCGCTGGTGTGGAGACGGCCTGCGAAAGCCTCGTTGCCGCCCTTGAGGAATGCTGCCTCCCGCTGGAAGAGGTGGCCAGGGACCTGGAGGCTCGCCACGGGATACGCTACGCGGGGATAGACCTCTCGCCGTCGCCGTTCCCCGCGCCTGAGTTGAGCATCGCGGGTGCGGTTGAGTCGCTTGGAGGGGGCACCTTCGGCTCCAGTGGCACGCTTTCGGTGATACGGGCTATCGCTGCTGCACTGAAAAGGGTGAGGGTGAAGAGGTGCGGTTTCTCCGGAGTGATGCTGCCTGTACTTGAGGACTCCGTCCTCCTCTCGAGGGTAGCTGATGGGAAGGTCACGCTGGACCAGCTCCTGCTCTTCTCCGCCGTCTGTGGCACCGGGCTGGACACTGTCCCCCTCCCCGGCGATGTCTCGGAGGAGCACCTGGCAGCGGTCATACTGGATGTCTGTGGCCTTTCGCTGGCCCTGGACAAGGCGCTGACTGCTCGCCTCATGCCCGTGCCGGGCAAGAAGGCTGGTGACTGGACCGAGTTCCGGTTTCCCTATTTTGGCAACACCAGGGCGATGGCCCTCTCGCCTGACTGCTTGCGTCGCCTCTTGGTGTCGTAGGAGAAGATGGGATGCCTTCGCAGTGGGAATCGAGGCTTCCTCTGGAGTTCCATCCGCTGACCACCGAGCGGTGGGGTGACCTGGAGGAGCTCTTTGGGCCGAGAGGGGCCTGCGGTGGCTGCTGGTGCATGTGGTGGCGGTTGACGCAGAGGCAGTTCGAACAGCAGAAGGGCGAGGACAACA
>JBFMDE010000121.1:0-1605 GCA_040754215.1 Chloroflexota bacterium | reverse complement strand
GAGCCTGTCCCATAAACCCCTTTGATACGGGGGTTTGCAAGAGGTAGACTATGGCCAAGCTTACATACGGAGGAAGAGAACAGGCCATGGCGTACAATCTGCTGCCCTGTGATCGCGAACAAGGCTACCTGATGCCACCCTCGCTACGGGAGTGGTTGCCCGACGGTGACCTGGCGTGGTTCATCCTGGATGCTGTGGAGCAGATGGACCTGGGCCAGTTCTACATGGTCTATAGAAAGGATGGGTGGGGAGCGGCGGCCTATGACCCTGCCATGATGGTGGGGGTCTTGCTATATGCCTATTGCCTGGGGCTACGCAGTTCGCGGCGGATCGCCCGAGCGCTGGAGCGGGACATAGGCTTCCGGGTGGTTGCGGCCAACCAGCAGCCGGACTTCCGCACCATCTGCCGTTTCCGAGCGGAGCACGAAGACGCACTGGAGTGCCTGTTTGTGCAGGTGCTGCGATTGTGTCGGGAGGCGGGGATGTTGAAGCTGGGAGTGGTGGCCCTGGACGGAACAAAGGTTGAGGCCAACGCGGCCCTGGCCGCCAACCGGAACCACGAGGCCATTGAGGAGGAAGTGCGACGTATGCTGCAGGAGGCGAAGGCAGTGGATGAGGAGGAGGACGCGCGCTACGGGCCGGATCGTCGAGGTGACGAGCTACCCGAGGGGTTAGGGCGGCGGGCGGAGAGGCTGAAGCGGCTGCAGGAGGCCAGGGCCCGGCTGGAGAAGGAGGCGGAGAAGGCGGCACAGGCCGCCCGGGAGCACCTGGTGCAGCGGCAGGCGGAGGAAGAGGCCAGCGGCAAGAAGAAGCGAGGGCGCAAGCCCAAGGCGGTGGCGTCTGCGCCATACGAAGAAGCCAGGGCCAATGTCACTGACCCGGAGAGCCGCATCATGAAGACGAGACAGAGCTATGTACAAGGGTACAATGCCCAGGTGGTAGTAAGTCAGGACCAGTTCATGGTGGCGGTGGACGTTACCCAGGAGGCCAACGATGTGAAACAACTGGCGCCGATGGTGCAGAAGATGGAAGTGGCATTGAGCGCTGCTGGAGTGGCGGGGCGTCCCCGCGCAGCACTGGCTGATGCCGGGTACTGGAGTGAGTCCAATGTGACCAACTACACCGGGCCTGAGGGTATGGAACTGCTCATCGCGACCACCAAGGATTGGAAGCAACGGAAGGCGTTGCGGGAGAGAGGGTGCCCTCGAGGGCGTATCCCTGGGTGCCTGACCCCGCGGGAGCGTATGGAGCGCAGGCTGCTCACCCAACGCGGACAGCGGCTGTACCGGATGAGAGGCATCCTGGTAGAGCCGGTGTTAGGACAGGTGAAGGAGGGACAAGGCTGTCGGCGGTTTATGAGACGGGGACTGAGGGCTGCTCAAAGCGAGTGGTGCCTGATGGGGACGACACACAACCTGTTGAAGCTATGGCGGAGCGGCCAAGCACCATGGCATGAGGGCAAAGCCCGGTGGGACTAAGGAGACAGTAGTCTCTCCGGAGCCCACAGGCCACTACTAAACCCGAAGAGGGAATCAGTTCAGGCAGACCAGGGGCATCCTGACAGCCCGCTTAACACCAAACAAGAGGTCTGTGGGACAGGCTCAT
>JBFMDE010000120.1:0-1637 GCA_040754215.1 Chloroflexota bacterium | reverse complement strand
CTAGCGGCCAGGAACCCCATCTCCCGGCAAAGCGGTGTGAGCTGGGTGTTTCCCTTCCTCAGGCACTCGCCGCCTCCGGTGCAGGTTCCCCACCACGTGGCCAACTATGTCCTTCGACGTGGCGCCGGCAACGAATACCCCTCCTGCGCCAATGCGTTTAAGCTTGGGGATATCAGGGCTGGGGATAGTCCCACCCACAAGGACCAAGATGTGACTCATCCCTCGCTTCTTCAACTGGGCTACCAGCCGCCGCGTCGCTTCAAGGTGACCACCACAGTGGAAGCTGATGCCGACAACGTCCACATCCTCTTGGATAGCCGTTTGTACCATCGAGGCAACCGATTGATTGGTCCCCAAGTAGACGACCTCCATCCCGGCGTCGCGCAGCACTTCGCTCACCCACACAATGCCCCGATGGTGCTCATCAAGGCCGATCTTTCCGGTTAACACCTTTATCTTTTCGCCAGGCATGTCGTGTGATCAAACCTCCTGTGAGAATGGGTATTGCCCGACACCGGCGTAGTCGTACGGCAACCCATCGACCATCCTCAACACCCCGACTATCTCAGGGAAAGTGGCATCAGCCAGAATGGCTTCCTCGGTGTAGGGCAGCAGGTTCTCGTCGGGCTTTTCTGCGGCACGACGCAGGGTCTCCAGTGCCTTCTTAACCTTGCTGTTGTCTCTTTTTCTCTTGAATTCCTTGAACCCTGCGATATACTGTTCAACGTCGGCCTTGTCTGGTGTGTAGGCCTTGGGATGGAAGTCCTCTTCAGGCGGAATAGTGAAACAATTGACGCCGACGACAAGTCTTTCCCCACTGTCTGTCTTCCATTGCCTCTCCACAGCCGTCTTTGTGACCTGGTTCTTGTACCAGTCGCTCATCAGCACTGCCAACCAGCCCCCTCTGTCCTCGATCTCCTTGACCATTGCCCTTATCTCCTCCTCCAGCCTGCTCGTCAACCATTCCACATAGTACGAGCCAGCCAAAGGATCGGCAACCCTGGCCACCCCTGTTTCGTAGCGCAAGACCTGCTGCGTCCCGATCGAAACCCTGTGGCCGTCCTCCGTGGGTGTGGACAGGGCTTCATCGTAGGCAGCAAGCTGAATCCCCATGCAACCCGCAAGAACAGCAGACAAGGCCCGTACGGTGCCCCGGGCGATGTTGAGCAACGGTCGCTGTCGAGCATAGTCGCTGCCTGAAACGATGGCATGATGCTTAAGGACCATGGCCCTGGGGTCCGTAGCACCAAACTCCTCCTTCATCATCCTGGCCCAGATCCTGCGAGCCGCTCTGGCCGCAGCTATGTCCTCAAAGAAATCGTAACAGTAGGAGAAGTTGACGGTGAATTTCCGCCCCATAGTGTCTATGTCCACGCCTCTCCTCAGCAGCTCACGGATATGTTCCTTGCCAGCGGCGATAATGGATGCCAGCTCCTGAACCTTGGTGGCACCGCCACTCAGCTGGATGTCCCCTCAGGCAAGCCACGCGTTGAACTTCGGCATATTCCTTATACAATATTCAAACAGGTCATTGCTCCACCTCGCCTGCGTAGACAAGCGCCCGTTGACGTACAGCTGGTCAGGGTTGCCATAATAAGGTAGCCAGTGATAGGCACCTATCCATACCAGCCTCAAAC
>JBFMDE010000119.1:0-1676 GCA_040754215.1 Chloroflexota bacterium | reverse complement strand
ACGGCATCACCAAGTGGACGCAGAGGGTGGTGCATCCGAGCCAGTACAAGCAGTTCGTGACCAGGGCGTTTAAGGAAGCCCTGTCCTATCCCAAGGGCCCGGTGGTGCTCGAGTTCTCGCTGGATGGTCTGTGGACCCCTATCCCACCATTGGCCCGCCCCACGGTCTTCGGAGAACATGCAAAGTACCGTCCTCACTGGCTGGCTGAACTGGACAAGCCGCTGTCAGGCGGGGCTGACCCTGCACAGGTAGAGCGTGTTCTTGAACTGATATATAAGGCTGAGAGGCCACTGGTCTACGCGGGTGATGGCGTGCACTGGGCGAATGCTGGGCCCGAGTTAGTCCAGTTTGCCGAACTGGCACGAGTTCCCACTACTAACAGAAGGATAGCCCGGGGCTCCATCCCAGAAGTCCACCCTATGTACTTCCCCTCTCGCGCAGCCAAGGGCCTGCTCAAGGAGTGTGACCTCATCGTCACCCTCGGCATGAAGGTCGGCTTCTTCGAGGGCTACGGCGCGCGCTGGCCCAAGGTAGTACAGGTCGCCGAGAGCCCCGAGCATATCTGGACGTTCCTCGACACCGCTGAAGCAGTCGTCGGCAACCCCAAGATCGTGTTGAGACAGTTGATTGACCTGGCGAAGCGGCGCCGCATTAAGCCGCCAGCATCGAGGGAGGACTGGGTCAAGAAGGCGCAGACAGATACCAAGGCCGCCTGGGAGAGGCTGGCAGCGAGGGCCGAGAAGTACAAGGACCACAAGCGGATACATCCTGGGTGGCTCTCGAAGGTGGTTGCGGAGACGATGGAAGAGATGTATGGCGGCCAGAACAGGGTGATGGTTGACGGGTACACCATATCCGACTACTGTCCCCCGTTCCTGCGGGCACGTTACTCCGGACAGATAATGGATGCCTCGGAGCAGGCTGGGATCGGCCACGGTGTTGGCATGTCCATCGGTGCTGCCTTTGCCGACCCCGAGACCCGCAAGCGGCCGGTCCTCGCCCTGATGGGCGATGCTGGCATCGGGGTGGCGGGCATGGACATCGAGACTGCGCTCCGCTTCAAGCTCCCCATCGTATACCTGGTCACCAACAACAACGGTTGGCTCATTAGCCTTAAGTACTCCCACTATGGAAAGGACTGGCAGGCCATGGGCCCGCAGGACCACGGGCTGGGGCAGGAGTGCCTGCCCGACATCCGCTACGACAAGATGTTCGAGGCGCTGGGCTGCTACGCGGAGATGGTGACGGAGCCCAACAAGATAAAGGAGGCCCTGCAAAGGGCTTTCAAGGCGGCTGAGAAGGGACAGACAGCGGTACTCAATGTCATGGTAGACCCGAGTGTGGGCAACAGCTCCATCTACAGCTTCGCCTACACCATGTGTATGGCCCATATCCCCTGGGACAAGCTGGCCAAGAGAGGCAAGGCGGCACGGCGGAACATACTGCGCATGCTACCCTGGGACAAGATAGGAGTGCCCCAGATGCCGATGCCCGACCCCTGGCAGCCGGTTAGTGAAGATGAAATGTTGCCATAGTTTTTGGTAAAATGTGATTGCGTTGATTCGCTCGGGCATTGTCACGTAGACTAAGGAGGTCAAGCCATATGGGAATACCACTGCCGCCGACTCCACCCCCGGAGCCCAAGTACGCTTCTCGCTTGAATACTGGAAAGGTCA
>JBFMDE010000118.1:0-1687 GCA_040754215.1 Chloroflexota bacterium | reverse complement strand
GGAGGAGGGTGAGTAGGGATGCCCATCTATGAGTTTGGCTGCCGTACCTGTGGCAAGAGGTCCAGCTTCTTTACGCGGAGCGTCTCACAGCCGCTTACTCCGACCTGTTCCTCGTGTGGCGGCTCCGACCTGGTGCGTCTCATCGGTAGCTTCGCCTACCACAAGTCAATGCAGACGATACATGAGGAGTCCGGCGAGCCAACCATGTTCTCCGGCCCGGACTACTACAAGGACCCCCGCAACATCGGCCGCTGGGCGGAGAAGCGCTTCAAGGAGATGGGAGAGGAGATGCCGGACCACCTCAAGAATATGATCCAGTCGGCCAGGGAGGGCGAGATGCCCGAGTCTATGAAGGACCTGAAGAGTGCCTCCCCCGATGCTTCGTATCATTGATGCTAACCTGAACCGGGCTGGCGAGGGGCTGCGTGTGCTGGAAGACATAGCCCGTTTTTCCCTTGACGATGCCCCTCTGAGTCAGCAACTGAAAGACCTGCGCCACCAGCTTTCGCTTCTGCTCGACCCTCTCCGCCTCCGGGTGCTGTCCTCCCGTGACTCCGGGCATGATGTGGGCGCAGAGATGAGGCCCGCGACGGACCCGGGTCGGCAGGACCTGGTCGCTCTGGTCACCGCCAACGCGCGCCGGGTGGAGGAGTCGCTGCGGGTGCTGGAGGAGTTGACCAGGGTGCCCGAAATGGCGGCCGTGGATTGGCAGGCCTTCCAGAGGGCGCGCTTCACCCTGTACGAGTTGGAGAAAGGCCTGGTGGCCCGCCTGCATCGGCAAGAGCAGCGCAAACGCATCCGTGGGCTGTACCTGGTCCTGGACACCGAGGCCCTGCATGGCCGCAAGGAGGCGGAGGTTGCTCGTCAGGCCATGCGCGGCGGTGTCAGCATGGTACAGCTCCGCGATAAGCGGCGTCGCGGAAAGGAATTGCTCTCGTTGTCGCTGGAGTTGCAACGGGTATGCGCCGAGGCGGGTGCACTTTTTGTGGTAAACGACTATGTTGACATAGCCCTGGCCATCGGTGCCGGGTGCGTTCACCTGGGCCAGGAGGACCTGCCGCTGGACGTGGCACGCCGCCTGTTGCCGGTGGGCACCCTCGTGGGAGGCACGGCTCGTACCGTGGAGCGTGCCCTGGAGGCGGAGGCACGGGGGGCCGACTATGTAGCTGTGGGTTCCATGTACCTCACCACCTCCAAACACGATACCGTGGTGGTGGGGCCGGAGATGCTGCGGCGGGTGAGGGAGAAGGTGAAGGTGCCGCTGGTGGCCATCGGAGGCATCAACAGGGGCAACGTGGCCGGGGTCGTGGCCGCGGGCGCGGATGCGGTGGCGGTGGTGAGCGCCATCATGGGTGCCGACGATGTAGAATCGGCGGCCGGAGAGCTGGTGAGAGCGATTGAAGAAGGCAAGAGGGTCAAAGAAGACAAGGCTGCCCACGGCTGACCTGGGGGGAATCGCTGAAGCCGTCCGCCAGGACTTGTCGGCCAAGGACATGGCGCGGGAGAAGACGCTGCGGCAATGCCGCGAGGTCATCCGCCACAGCGCCGACGCTATCCGCGCCGTGCACCGGGAAGAGATGGCTGAGGCCCGGAAGTTGCTCAAGGCGGCGAGGACGCTACTGGATGAGGTGCGCCGGACCCTTGCCGGACATGAAGACCTGCTGTACACCGGGCTGGTGCACGATGC
>JBFMDE010000117.1:0-1783 GCA_040754215.1 Chloroflexota bacterium | reverse complement strand
ATGTAGAGGTGGGCGGTGGCCTTGTTCGCCACCTCCAGAGGCTCCTTGTCCTGGCTTATCTTCTCCAGCGCCCGCGCCAGACCCTCCGGGTAACGCGTGAGCAGGGCACCCGAGGCATCCGCCAGAAGCTCGCGACGGCGCGAGATGGCGAAGCGGATGAGCTGCGCGGCAAGCGGAGCGAGCAGGGCCATCACCAGGGCCACCAGCAGTATTATGGCCCCTCCCGCACCCTCACCACGGCCCCGGTTCCCCGCACGGCGCCCCGCGCCGAACCAGGTGAAGCGCAGGAAGAAGTCGGCGAGCAGCGCCACCAGGCCCACCAGCACCACCACCACCGACATCAGCCGGATGTCGTAGTTCCTGATGTGCGAGAGTTCGTGCGCCACCACTCCCTCCAGCTCCATCTTGTCCAGCTTCTGCAGCAGGCCCTTGGTGACCGCTATGCTGGCGTGCGCGGGGTCGCGCCCGGTGGCAAAGGCGTTGGGGGCGGTGTCGTCTATGATGTAAATCTTCGGCACGGGCACCCCGGCCCCAATGCACAGGTTCTCCACCACCCTATACAGCTCAGGATTGCTCTCCACGCTTACCGGCCGTGCCCCGGACATGCCCAGTATGAGCTGCGGGGAGGCATAGTAGCTCAGGACCGCAAAGCCCGCGGCCAGCACCAGGGCTATTATCCCGGCCTCCGGACCCAGCCCGAGGTACAGGCCTATGACCTCGACAAAGCCGGCCACCAGCAGCACGAACAGGAGCATCAGGAAGAACGTCCGCCGTTTGGCCGACTCTATGCCGCGGTAGATGCTCATGGCCTAGCTGAAGCTGACCTTGACCTCAGCGCGACCCTCCTCGCCAGCCTCGAAGAAGGCAGCCTCCTTGAAGCCCAGGGGGTTGGCCAGCAACACGTTGGGGAATACCTTGATCCTGGTATTGAAGTCCATCACATTGGTGTTGTAGAACTGGCGGGCGTAGGCTATCTTGGCCTCTATGTCGGAGAGCTCGGACTGCAACTGCTTGAAGTTCTCCGCGGCCCGCAGTTGCGGATAGGCCTCAGCCACCGCAAACAGGGTCTTGAGGGCCCCGGTGAGCATGTTGTTGGCTTCCGCGGCCGCACGCGGGTCGGTCGCCCCCATAAGCGCGGCGCGCGCCTTGGTGACATTCTCGAACACCTCGCGCTCATGCTTGGCATAGCCCTTGACCGTCTCCACCAGGTTGGGGACAAGGCTGGAACGGCGCTTGAGCTGCACATCTATCCCCGACCAGGACTCCGCAACCCGCATCTTACCCTTGACCAGCCCGTTGTACAGGGACCAGATATAAAGGCCCAACAGGACGATGATTCCAAGTATCACCCAAAGGGCAATCAACATCGAGTTCCCTCCTCAAGAGTCACTTCGTTCCGTAATTGTAACAGTTTCCAAGGAGAGGGGGAAGGGGATGGGTTGCCAGACATCTCCATAGAAACCATCGGGCCCACTACGGGCGGCGGTCACCGCGCCTGTGCTATACTCATTGCCGAATACGGCTCCCGCCTGCTGACCGAATGTGGCAGTGAAGACCACACTGATAGCCAACTACCTCGCCGCAAGGCGCTGCGCCGCCGACTGGTGCCGCATCGAGAGCTGCGCCAAGAGCAACCGCCTGCTCGACTGCAACATACTGATGACAGAGTCTCTTGGTCAGGCAACCGAGCTGGCCAGGCAGGCTGCGGCCTCAGGGTGCGACATGGTCGTCGCCGTCGGCGGCGACGGCACGATAAACGAGGTGCTCAACGGACTCTTCCATG
>JBFMDE010000116.1:0-1799 GCA_040754215.1 Chloroflexota bacterium | reverse complement strand
TACCACGCTACATCCGCCAGACTCAGGTTCCCCGCCGTGGAAAAACCAAACAGCGATACCTTGATCAGCTCCAGTACCTCCTGCCCGATGAACAGCATCGTCCCCGCATGCATCGCCTGCGCCTCTAACTCGGCGATGCTCGCCTTCCCGGCGTCCAGTGCCGCCTGAGCCTTCTTGATCTGGGCCTCGGCATAGGTCAACGCCACATCCAGCCGTTCCAGGCCATTCTTGTGGAAGGGATGGAAGCCAGCCATCATCGAGATGAACGTAGCATCCAGCTCGTCCATCTCGGTGCCGAAGGTGACGTTCTTCTCCTTGCCATACTTCTTTATGGCCCAGTCGAGAGCCCGACGCGCCGAGGCCATCTGCGTCTTGCAGCCCTCAAGCACGTCCCGCAGGCTCTCCAGCGCCGCTGCCTGCTCGCTCTGGCCCTTCGGCCGCGAGTACAGCGGGGGGTGCATCTTGTTTATTATCTCGATGTCCCACTCCGCGATGTCCTCGACATTGGCCAGCGGCGTCAGCTTGAACTCCTCAATGCTCCTCACGCGGTGCTCCAGGCAGTCAGCCTCCAGGGCTTCGACCAGCCAGTCCCACCGCATGCCCGGCTTTTCAACCACATGATTGGCCAAGTCCAGGTCATACCTGCCCTGGAGCCGGGCGGTCCTCTTCTTCTCGCCAGTCGTCATGTGCTCTCCTTCCCTCCTTTAGCGTTTCCTTCCGTCCAGGCCGTTGGCCCGACGAAAAAGGAGAGCTTCTCCAGCACTTGCTAGAGAAGCTCCGCGTCAGAATAACACTTGGGGCAGACCTTCACGTACTTCTCGCCCGCCCAGATCTGTGAGATCGGAACACCGACGCTCATGCACCAGGGCCCAGTCTCCTGGATGTAGGCCTCCTTGGTACACTCAACGCAGAGCGGCGTGCCGCACGCAGTGCAGTTGTAACCAGCCTCGTTCTTGCCACAGACACTGCAGGTTGCCATACTTGAACACCTCCTATAGCGGAATATAGTCTTCGTCACCAGGCCACATCTCGCCTGCCATGGGCATCTTCAGCGGCACCGGCTCCCCATTCTTCCAGTACTTGGTGACGATGGGGTGCTTGACCTTCTTCAGGTACTCCTTCAGGTCCTTCACGTCGATAGCATCGTCCTCGGTTGCTATCCTGGCGTAGATCTCCTCCGGCATGAACCCCGCGAGTTGCTCCTTCAGCGTCTTGGCCATCCATACTAGGCGGTCCCAGCCGCCATCGGCGCTGAGGAACTTGGGCGCCATGATCGTCTTGAGCGCACAGGCGTAGAACCCGTGGTTCTGAATGCCGCCGGTGGTCAGGCCAGCTACCTTGGAGAAGGTCAGGCCCAGGGGGGTAAGTCCGGTGTACCTCCGCTGCACAATGCCGATCCCGTCAACCTCGGGGATGTAGAAGGCTACCGCCTCGAAGCACCCTCAGTTGGTTGTCGGGTACTGGACGCAGCTATTGAGGTACACCTTTCGCGTGCGGCCGCTGGACTTCTCGTACACCGCCTTGTCCACCCCGCTGAACCAGCCCCTCTTGGCATCGCGGATCTCTTCCTTCTCTATCGGGAAGATGAAGCCTGCCGGGTCCACCTCGGCGAACACCTTCATCGCGGTGTACTCGAGAAAGCCGCAATAGGGCGGACGCTCCGGAGTGCAGACGCACACATGGGTGGGGGCGATGAGACGGCAGATGGTACACCCGTAGAAGGTATCCACCTCGTCGTCCGTGACCGTGGTGGCGCGCTTCGCGTCGTAGGCCTCCCAGTCCTTCTTGGCCTGCTCCAT
>JBFMDE010000115.1:0-1861 GCA_040754215.1 Chloroflexota bacterium | reverse complement strand
AGGCTGAGGGAATAGGGCCGCCCGTGGGCCGGGTGCGGCACGGCCTCGGCACCACCCAGATTGCCCAGGCCGCTCCCGCCATACTCTGCGGCATCGCTGTTCAGCACCTCCATCCATCGGCCCCCGCGAGGCACGCCCACCCGGTAATGGAAACGGGGGACCGGCGTGAAGTTGCAGGCCACGAGCACCAGAGCGCCCGTGGACTTGCCCTTGCGGATGAAGCTGACCACGCTCTGTGCGACATCGCCGCAGTCAACCCACTCGAAGCCCGCAGGCTCGTGGTCCAGCTCGTACAGCGCTGGCTCACCCCGGTACAGCCCGTTGAGGTCCCGCAGCCACCTCTGGACCCCGGCATGCGGCGCATATTCCAGCAGGTGCCACTCCAGGCTCCCGTCATGGCACCATTCATTCCATTGTCCGAACTCCCCACCCATGAAGAGCAGCTTCTTGCCCGATTGCCCGTACATGTACCCCAGCAGGAGCCGGAGGTTGGCGAACTTCTGCCAGACATCGCCGGGCATCCTGCCCAGCAACGAGCCCTTGCCGTGCACCACCTCGTCGTGAGACAGCGGCAAGACGAAGTTCTCGTAGAAGGCATAGAGCATGCGGAAGGTGACCCTGTTATGATGGTACTTCCTGAAGACAGGGTCCCGGGACATGTACTCCAGCATGTCGTGCATCCAGCCCATGTCCCACTTCAGGCCAAAGCCCAGGCCACCAACATACGTCGGCCGCGACACCATCGGCCAGGCGGTGGACTCCTCAGCAATGGTCTGGACGCCGGGGTGGCGCTTGTAGACCTCCTCATTGAGACGCCGCAGGAAGGCGATGGCCTCAAGGTTCTCCCTGCCACCGTACTGGTTTGGTACCCACTCCCCTTCCTTCCTCGAGTAGTCCAGGTAGAGCATGGAGGCCACCGCATCCACTCGCAGGCCATCGGCATGGTAGTAGTCAAGCCAGAACATGGCGCTACTGATGAGGAAGCTGCGCACCTCATGCCGTCCATAGTTGAAGATGAAGCTGTCCCAGTCGGGGTGCAGCCCCTTCCGGCGGTCGGCGTGCTCATAGAGGTGTGTGCCATCGAAGAAGCCAAGCCCATGCTCATCGGTGGGGAAGTGCGAGGGCACCCAGTCCAGTATCACGCCGATACCCTGCTGGTGCAGGTAGTCTATGAGATACATGAAGTCCTGCGGCGTCCCGTACCGCCTGGTGGGAGCGAACAACCCCAGCGTCTGGTAGCCCCAAGAGCCGTAGAAGGGGTGTTCCATCACCGGCAGGAACTCCACGTGAGTGAAGCCCATATGCCGGACATACTCGGCCAGCCCGGAGGCCAACTCTCGATAGGTGAGGAAACGGTCCCCCTCCTCAGGTACCCGCCTCCAGGAGCCAAGGTGGACCTCATAGATGGCCATCGGTTTATCCAGCCTGTTGCACTCCTGACGCCGGGCCATCCATTCACCATCGCCCCAACGGTAACCCGGGTCCCAGACAATGGAGGCGGTCCTGGACGGGACCTCGGTGCAGAAGGCAAAGGGGTCTGCCTTCTCCGCCTGGTAGCAGGCGGCTCGCGAAGCGATGTGGTACTTATACCTGGCGCCCTGGCCCACGCCCGGGATGAAACCCTCCCAGATGCCCGACTGCCCCCTGGGGCGGAGCTGGTGGCTGTCCCCGCACCAGCCATTGAAGTCCCCTATCACCGAGACTCGTTCCGCGTCCGGCGCCCACACCGCGAAATATGTCCCCGCCACTCCCTTCTGGGTCAAGGGGTGTGCCCCGAGCTTGCGGTACAGGTGAAAGTGGGTGCCCTCGTTGAACAGGTGGAGGTCGTCGGCGGTCAACAAGGACACAGCAGAGGAAACCG
>JBFMDE010000114.1:0-1896 GCA_040754215.1 Chloroflexota bacterium | reverse complement strand
TCTTGTATACTGAGACTTGGGTTTGAACCTTAACAACTCATGGGGTCTTGCAGATTCGGCTGCCTGGTGTACACTGCGCTCCTGGGAGGGAAGGAGTCGGCTACTTTCCGCGTGTGAGGCACCCCATGGGTGGCCTCTTCGCTGAGATTGCCCACCTCCCGCCCAGGAGACCCGATTCAGAACATTGGGGCTGGCCACCAGCCGGGCCCCTCATCACGCGCAAGACTGGGTCAGTCTGCCCATCTGTCGCGCCTGTGGCCCTGGGCAACCCGCCGCTCCACGACCTCCCGCCCATTCTGTAAGCCCCGACCTGTCGGGGAAAGGAGGTCCTCATGCGCACCATCGGTATCGAACTCGCCGTGGCAGGAGCCCATAAGGCCATCGTCGCCGATGACCAGGGTCACTTCGTCACCCGGCCCCTATCATTCTTCCCCCGGGCTGGTGACCTGAACGATCTGCTTGCCCGAGCCCGCCACGGGGCCACCTCTCCGGAGCTACAGGCCGTCATGGAGCCTACCGGCATGGCCTGGTTCCCGGTCGCCGTCTACCTGAACCGGCAGCAGGTGCCCGTCTACCTGGTCAATGGCCAGCAAGTCGCGGATCTGCGCCGCTTCTACAAGAAACATGCTAAGTGCGACCGTGTCGACGCACGCATCTTGGCCACCCTGCCCCGGGTGAATCCGGATGGCCTCCACCGCCTGCGGCTCCCCGATGCCCCGACCCTGGCCTGCCAGCGGGGCTGCCGGGAACTGGATCGGCTGACCAGCCAGATCACCGCCATCAGCAACCGCCTGCAGGCCATGGACCGCTTCGCCTGGCCCGGCCTGCATGACCTCGTGTTCCCGGACCACCTCAGCCCTGCGGCTCGCTGGTTCCGGGAACACTGGTACGACCCCCAGCAGGTGCTGGCCGCCGGTGCCGCCACCATCCGCCAGCAGTGGCTACACAGCAGGGACGATCCACGTGATGCGGGCGACTGGGTGGAGCCCCTGGTCTGCCTGGCCCATCAGGTGGTGGCCCTCTACGGGAGCGACGGCACCGCCCTGGACTTCGCCCTGCTGCAGACGGAAATCTGTCGCCAGCAGGCCGAGCTCGCCGTTCTGGAAAGACACCACCGTACCGTGAGGCTGAAGGTGGTGCATCGTCTGTACCGCCAGATTCACCCCAGCCGGAACCTGGAAACCCTCAAGGGTGTGGGCCAAGACAGCGCCGCCGTCTATGCCAGCTTGATCGGCGACCCTGAGCGTTTCCCCAGCACGGCACTCTTCCGAGGCTGGACCGGCCTGGTGCCCGACAGCAAGCAGAGTAGCGGCAGCGAGACCAAGGGCCTGCACATCACCAAGGCGGGGCCTGATCTGATCAAAAAGTACGCCTACCTGGATGCAGATGTAGCGCGGCGGTGGGATCCCCAGATTGCGGCCATCTACTATGACCAGATGGTCCACAAGGGGAAACACCACACCCAGGCCGTCTGTGCCTGCGCCACACATCTCATGGACCGCGTCTTCGCCGTGCTGCGGGATGGCCAGCCCTATGAGCCGCGGGATGTGGACGGCACCCCGGTGGAGTGGCAGGAGGCACTCACGATCATCGCTGAGCGCTACACCGTCCCCGAGGAGGTGCGGCGGCGCACGACCAAAGGGGCACGGCGGGCCAGGGCGGATCGGCAGGCAGAGAGGGAGCAGAAGAGGGAAAGCTCCCCGAGATAGATGAGAGGCAAGCGCTGGGCTTCCTCAGGTGCGGGGTAGCTTTCCCTCGGCCCCCATTGTACACAGCGCTATGCCGTCCGTCAAGTGTCGTCCAAGCCGAGGCGGGTATGGCGCACCCTGCACGACCCGCGTGAGTTGCACACCATATGCGAATCTTAAGGTTCAAACCCTTGACACGACTTAGAAC
>JBFMDE010000113.1:0-1921 GCA_040754215.1 Chloroflexota bacterium | reverse complement strand
GTGGTGCGCCGCACCATGGGCGAGACCGACCCGGCCAAGTCACCGGCCGGCTCGATCCGCGGCGACCTGGGCATCGAGGTACAGCACAACCTGGTCCACGGGTCGGACTCGGTGGAAAACGCCGCCAAGGAGATTTCCCTCTTCTTTTCAGAGAAGGAGATAATGCGCTACTCTCGCGACGTGGACAGGTGGGTGGAGGGGGAGTAGCAAACCCCTATTGCATCCGGACTACCGGGACGCCCTTCTCCCAGAGCTCTTCCAGCTTATAGTAGGCCCGCTGTGCCGGGGAGAAGATGTGGACGATGACGTCGCCGAAGTCCAGCAGCACCCAGCCCGAGTCGGGCGCCCCCTCCGAGTGGTAGAGCTTCGTGTCGTTGTCCTCCAGCACCCGGCACACCCCATCCCAGACGGCCTGGACCTGGCGCTCCGAGTCGGCGCTGCAGACAACAAAATAGTCGGCGAACCAGCACACCTGTCTGACATCCAGCATAAGTATGTCCGCAGCCTGCTTCTCCGAGGCTGCCTCGACAGCCTTGTGCGCTATTTCCGCCGACTTCAGTATGCTCTCTCCAAAACCAGACAACTGGCTACCATTATTATAGCACAACCGCCGCGACGCCCGGGCGCGGGCTACAGACATGAAAAAGGGGGCTGCATCCTGGGTCTCGCTAGTACTTTGAAGCCCCTATCTCCTCCATCTTCCCGGTCACCATGAAGACCACGCGTTCGCAGATGTTCGTGGCCCGGTCGGCAGCACGCTCGAGGTTGTGGGCAACCCAGATGAGGCGGATGGCGCGGTTGATTGTTTTCGGGTCGACCATCATGAAGGTGAGGAGCTCACGAAAGACCTGGTCATAGAGACCGTCTACCACACTATCCAGGCTTACGGCGTGCATTGCCAACTCCACGTCAAGGGCGACGAAAGACTTGAGGCTTTTGTTTACCATTCCGATGGTTATCTCCGCCATGCGGGGGATGTCAATCAGGGGTTTCAGGGGCGGCTCATCGCCAATCATTACTGCAATCTTGGCAATCCCTTCGGCATAGTCGCCGATCCGCTCCAGTTCCGTTACGATGTTGAGGACGGCCACAATGGTGCGCAGCTCACTTGTGCTGGGCTGATGGGTGGCAATAAGCCCAATACACTTGTCCTCTATGCTAAACCGCTGCTGATTAGTCTTGGCATCATCGGCGATTACGCGATACGCCAGAGCCAAGTCCCGCTTCTTCAACGCTTCGACAGCACGGTCTACCGCCTTCTCCACCATGCTTCCCATGGCCAGGACGTCATCCTGGATTTCCTGCAAACATTTCTGAAAAGCCGCTCTTTCTTCCATGTTTTCGTCTCCTCATCCGGTCATCGGCATCCAGGTGATACAGCCCTCGCTTTTGGCTTGTGGCTCAGCCATACTTCAGAGCCACGCCTTCCACTACGTTTGCCACCCCCTCGCACCTGTCTATGGCAGTCTCCATGTGCTTGTAAATCTCGCGCCACTTGATAAGGTAGGCGATATCTGTTGACTCAGCAAAGAGACCGGCTATCGCTGAGCGATAGACGCTATCTCCCATGTTCTCGAGACGGTGAATCTCCACACATCGTTTGGCAAGCTGGTCACGGTCAATGCGGCCGTGTATTTCGAATACCGCCTTTTCTACTTCGACCGCTGCCTGCACGACGATGCCGGCCAGCTCCCTGGCACTATCAGTGGGACGCTCTACCTTGTAGAGCAGCATGGCGTCGGCCGCCGAGTGGACAAAGTCACTTATATCGTCCAATGCATGGGCCAGGAGGGCAATGTCCTCCTGGTCAAATGGCGTGACGAGAACACGGCGTAGCTCGGCCCTGATCTGGTGAGTGATTGCGTCTCCTTCGTGTTCCAGGTCGGTTATTATCCCTACTCTTTCTCTAACGTTCTCCCAG
>JBFMDE010000112.1:0-1979 GCA_040754215.1 Chloroflexota bacterium | reverse complement strand
AGGTCTTGACTCCCACCAGCTTCGCCACGCCGCGGTCGCGGAGCGCCCCGGCCAGCACCTCGCTGCCGCTGGCGCTGAACTCATCCACCAGCACGACCACAGGTAGCTCCAACTTCCTCTTGTGCGGGCTGGCCACCAGCTCCGAGCGCTTCCCATCCCTGTCCACCACATAGACCACCGCGCCGCCATCGAGGAAATGGCTGGCTATGTCCACCACTGAGGCCAGCAGGCCGCCGGGGTTGCTGCGCAGGTCGAGCACCATGCCCGTGGCCCGCCCGTCGAGGATGCCTTCGACCGCGGAGCCGAACTCGTCCGCCGTAGGCTGCGCGAAATGGTTGACCCTGACGTACGCGATGTCGCCCTTCATCTCCCAACTGACGGTCTTCAGCTCTATCTCCGCCCGCGTTATGGACACCGTTATCGACTCCGTGACATCTTGGCGCTGGATGAGCAGCGTCACCGTGGTGCCCGCCGGGCCCCGGATGCGAAGCACCACCTCCGCCAGGCTCAAGCCTGAAATCGTCTGTCCGTCAACCTCGATGACCCTGTCCCCCGCCCGTATCCCGGCCTTCTCCGCCGGAGAACCAGGGATGGCGGAGATGACCACCACCTGTCCCTCCCTGACGCCGACATAGGCACCGATGCCCTGAAACTTCCCTTCCAGGCCCTGCAACTCCATCTCATAGCCATGGCGGTCCAGGTACGCGGTGTACGGGTCATCCAGGGCCTCGAGCATGCCCTTTATGGCTCCCTGGCTGAGCTTCTGCGGGTCGAGCCTGGCCTTGTCCACGTAGTCCTGGAACAGCAGCTTCCAGGCCTGGTCAACCGCTTCCAGCCCTGCTGTGCCGTCAGGGGTCAATGTAGCCGTGGGCGTGCCCAAATCGGGAAGACATGCCCCACCGAGGAGTACCGTCACCAAGAGCAAGAAGGCAACGCCGAGGACGGTCAGGTTTTTGATGACACTGGTGCATTTCATCAATAATGGACCTCGCTTTCGGGACTGGAGTGCATTCCAGGACAAGGAAAACTCCGGCATCCGCCGGAGAAGAGAGCGGGGGAGCAAGCTGGTCTATAAGCCGAGTTCTGTAACCCCGACAGAGTCGGGGCCGGTGGCCATCCCTCTAGCCCTGGCATTGCTGCCAGGGTCGTGCGACCAACCCGAGGACCTTGAGGCCGGGAACCCCCGTGCCCTCCTATTCGGTCTTGCTCCAGGTGGGGTTTGCCCAGCCAGCCGGTCGCCCGGCTGCTGGTGAGCTCTTACCTCACCATTTCACCCTTGGCCGCCTGAGGCGGCCGGTATGTTTCTGTGGCACTCTCCGTAGGGTCACCCCTCCTGGGCGTTACCCAGCACCCTTCCCGGTGGAGCTCGGACTTTCCTCTGTCCCTCAACGGGACAGCGGCCACCCGACCTGCTTGCCCCCTCGACCATTATGTAACAACGTAGCCGGTGAGTCAATCAAGCTCGGAGACCGGCTCTGGAGAGAGGTAGACCCAAGGGTAGTGTGTAAATGCGGCGGCAGTTGGTAGTGTCGGCCTTAACGGAAGTGAAGCGCAGGATCTATGTATAGGTATCTTCCCCAACGCTGATGCCACGTGCGACTGGTGGCGGCCGTGCTGCCCGAACAGTACGATGGCGGCAAGTGTTCCGGGACTATTTTGCGCCGAGTCACTGGCCAGACTAGAGCAGCCGAGGAGATGAAGTTGGTGCCTGTGCTCACAGCAAGCCGAAGCAGGGTTCACTACGAACTCTACTACACGGTGATAACCACGGTAGATTTGCACAGTTGACGGGACTCATGGCCAGGGGAGCTTCTGCTCCATGCCCAGTTCCTTTAGCCCCTCCCGTCTTAGCTTCTGCAACAGGGACTTTAACAGCTGTCGTTCGATCTCAGTCAGACAAGAAAGTATCTTGCGGATAGACACCCTGGCGGTGGACTTTTCATAGCACTCTTGGCCCTTTTCTGTAATGAATATCCTCC
>JBFMDE010000111.1:0-2069 GCA_040754215.1 Chloroflexota bacterium | reverse complement strand
GTCGCGGAGCTGCCGCAGGAGTTCCGCGACAGGCTGGAGAACGTGGCCATCGTGGTCCAGGACTGGCCCACGCGGCGGCAGCTCACCGGCATGAGGAAGAGCAGCCGCTTCGAGCTATTGGGCCTGTACCAGGGGGTACCCCACACCGCGCGGGGCGAGAACTACAACCTGGCGCTGCCGGACACCATCACCCTCTTCCGGCGGTCCATCCTGGCGCGGTGCCGCAGCGTCGAAGAGGTACGGCAGGCGGTGCGCGATACCCTGCGCCACGAGATAGCACACCACTTCGGCTCCAGCGAAGCCAGCCTGCGGCAGATAGAGCGGCGCTGGCGCCGACGGAGATAACGAGTCCGTGGAGAGGGGTATGGAACGAGGGGGCTCATAGTTGGGCACGGCACTGCTCTCCCTGGCCCTGCTGCTCATAGCTGCTAAGGTCACTGAAGGGCTGGCGGTACGCCTGCGCCAGAGCCCCCTCGTGGCCTACGTGCTCACCGGCATCCTCCTCGGCCCCGTGCTTGGCCTGGTCAATGCCAGCCCAGCCTTGAACCTGTTCTCCACCACGGGCGTGGTCTTCCTGTTCTTCCTGATCGGCACCGACGAGATGGACATCTCGGGGTTCGTAGCCACGCTGCGGGGCCGGTTCTTCCTGGCAGGGGTAGTAGCCTTTTCGCTGCCGCTGGCGATCGGGTTCGCAGTAACACACTATGTGCTGGACATCCCCCTCATCAACGCAGTCATCGTAGCCGGTATCATCGCCCTATCCAGCCTCGGCATCCTGGCGAAGGTCCTGGGCGACCTGGGGCAGCTCAAGAAGCCGCTGGGGCTGGAGATATTCACCGTGGTGGCCATCGTGGAGTTGCTGGGCCTGCTGACCGTCGGGTTCATGCTGCGCAGGCTGGGAAGCGCGGATGGGTTCAGCGCCTGGCAGGCACTATGGCTGCTGGCACAGGTCGTCCTTTTCGTCGTCGTAGCATGGGCCCTCACTACCCGCCTTTTCCCCCCGGTCGTCATCTGGCTGAGGCGCCTGCTGGGCGCACCGCAACTCACCTTCGGCCTCCTGCTGGGGGTGCTCTTCCTGGCAGCCGCTGGCGCAGAGAAGGTCGGGCTGCATGCTTCTCTGGGCGCACTGCTGATGGGCATTGCGCTCTCCGGGCTGCCGCACCGCCTGCGCTCCGAGGTCATGCCCAGCGCGCGCAGCCTGGGCTACGGGCTCTTCATCCCACTGTTCTTCGTCGTCGCCGGGCTCAACCTCACCACGTCCTTCACCGCGCTACCCGCCATCGGCATCGTCTCCATCGTACTGGCGGTAGTGCTAGGGAAGCTAGCCGGGGCCATGCTGGCGACGCGGGTGGCACGCCTGGACAACCCATTCCCTGTGGCCTCGGGTCTGATGGCAAAGGGGGCAGCGGAGATCGCCCTGCTGCTTGTGATGCTGGAGTCCGGAGTCATATCCACAGAGGTCTTCTCGCTGCTCACCACAGTCATGCTGGCCTTCATCATCGGCGTCCCTCCGGTAATCGGCATGGCCATCAGACGGACCAGGCTCGAGCCGGCACACACGCTGCCGCGGTACGTGTTCCCCTCCTTCGCACGGCATGCGCTGGACAACGTAAAAGTCCAGGACATCCTGGACAAGGACCGTGAATTCGCTCCCGCCTCGCTGTCGCTTAAAGACTTCACCGAGCGCTGGGTGGTGCCGGAGCGGCAGGACTATGTGATAGTCGAGGAGGAGCGGGAGCTCGCCGGCATCCTGTCCCTGCGTCAACTCAACCTTGTCCCCAGGGACCAGTGGGAGAAAAAGCAGGTGGGCCAGCTGGTCCAGCGTCATGTGCCACGGGCCTGGCCCGATGAGCCGCTGGACGACGTACTGGAGCGCATGGCACGTCACTCCCTCTCGGTGATACCGGTGGTCGAGCCCAGCACAGGGGAGCTTCTGGGGACGATAACCAGCCGCGACGCACTGTCCCTCATCGTCCAGCCGGAGGAGAAGAGGGACTGAACGCTACGGTCCTGGTGCGCAGCGGCCTTTGTCCAACCCCAGCCCGAAACGCCGTACCCTTTCCTCGAAC
>JBFMDE010000110.1:0-2272 GCA_040754215.1 Chloroflexota bacterium | reverse complement strand
AGGACAGCTTCCTCAGAGAAGCCAGCGCGCGGTCCGGGTCAGAGCCCCACTGAGGATAGTAGGGCCCGTGGATGTCCTGGCCGAAGAGCACCTTCTTTCCCACATCGAGAAGGGCTGCGATGCTCCCCGGTCCTCCGACGGTATAGACGTCCTGGCAGACCTGTGAAGACTTGCCCACTGTGTCGGTTAACCCCCCTCGGGGAAGAGCAGCCCGAGTACGGCCTGCTCCCTTGTCCGCATCCTTGCCCGGTCCCCTGGCTGTATGTGGTCGTATCCCAGCAGGTGGAGCACGCCGTGCACCACGAGGAGGGCGACCTCGCGTGTCACGGAATGCCCCTGCTCTGCTGCTTGACTCACCGCCTGGGGGTAGGAGATGGCTAGCTCTCCCAGCCGGAGCACACCGTCCGGCGGCAGCACGAACCGCTGGCCGCCGTGGGGCCCGCCCAGCGCGAAGGCCAGGACATCCGTGGGTTCATCCACGGAGCGGTACTCCCGGTTGAGCCGTTGCACCTGCCGTTGTCCTGTGACCACCAGGCTGAGCTCGACCGGCTGTAGAATGCCCTCTGCGGCGAGTGTCCTTTCTACTATGGAGATGAGCCGGTCGGCGGCCACGAGTTTCCGAAATGGTCTGCCTACGCTCACCTGGATGTTGTTCTCGGCCATCGGCCCCGTGTGTCTCCGCGGTATGATAGCATTGTGTTGAAGGGCCTTCAACCACGCGGCTGTGGCCTGGCTGCGGAAGAGCACCCCTTTGTCAGCTCCTCGACCTGGAGGAGCGTATTCAGGGCAGCGCCTGGATACACGCCTCGTATTATATCAGCTTTGTGGTAGTGGGGTGCCTTCAGTGGATGGGTTGCTAAACACTCTCCGTCAGGTGGTACAATGTGTGGCTGTGAAGGTGCGGGCGATTACGGTCGGGACCAACCTCGTTTTGCCCTTTGATGATGCTGCCTTCAGCGTGGCGGCGGAGTTCTGCAGGCGTGCCAGGGAGGCAGTGGAGCGGCGTGGGGTAGAGGTACAGACCCTGCGTGTGGCCGCTGGGAAGCTCAACCCCCTGTTCGGCCGCGAGGAGTCGGGCGTGGTGGAGCTGGCCCGGTCACTGGACCTCGCTTGCGCCGAGGAGGAAATAGACCTCTGCTGTATTGGCTGTCTGGATGCCACTACCCGCAAGGCACCCGCTGCCTTCGCTGCAGAGCTGTCACAGGCGGTCTCAGAGACGGAGCGGGTCTTTGTCTCTGTCCTGGCGGCGTCGAAGGGCCGGGGGGCCAAGGGGCAGGCGGCCCTGGAGTGTGCCAGGACAGTGCTGCGAATCGCACGGGCTACCGCTGACGGTTTCAACGCCAGGCGCTTTGCCATCGGGGCCAGCGTACCGCCTAATGGCCCGTTCTTCCCGACCTCCTATCACGACGGCGGTCCCCCTGCCTTCTCTCTGGCCCTGGAGGCCGCCGACCTGGTGGTGAGGGCGTGCGCTGACGGTGTTGATGTGGAGACGGCCTGCGAAAGCCTCGTTGCCGCCCTCGAGGAGTGCTGCCTCCCGCTGGAAGAGGTAGCCAGGGACTTGGAGGCTCGTCATGGGGTGCGCTACGCGGGGATCGACCTCTCGCCGTCGCCGTTCCCCGCGCCTGAGGTGAGCATCGCGGGTGCGGTTGAGTCGCTTGGAGGGGGCACCTTCGGCTCCAGTGGCACGCTCTCGGTGATACGGGCTATCGCTGCTGCACTGAAAAGGGTGAGGGTGAAGAGGTGTGGTTTCTCCGGAGTGATGCTGCCTGTGCTTGAGGACTCCGTCCTCCTCTCGAGGGTAGCTGAGGGGAAGGTCACGCTGGACCAGCTCCTGCTCTTCTCCGCCGTCTGTGGCACCGGGCTGGACACTGTCCCCCTCGCCGGCGATGTCTCGGAGGAACACCTGGCAGTGGTCATACTGGATGTCTGCGGCCTTTCGCTGGCCCTGGACAAGCCGCTCACTGCTCGCCTCATGCCCGTGCCGGGCAAGAGGGCTGGTGACTGGACCGAGTTCCGTTTTCCCTATTTTGGCAACACCAGGGTGATGTCCCTCTCGCCTGACTGCTTGCGTCGCCTCCTGGTGTCGTAGGAGAAGGAAGGATGCCTTCGCAGCCGAAATCGAGGCTTCCTCTGGAGTTCCATCCACTGACCACCGAGCGGTGGGGTGACCTGGAGGAGCTCTTTGGGCCGAGAGGGGCCTGCGGTGGCTGCTGGTGCATGTGGTGGCGGTTGACGCAGAGGCAGTTCGAACAGCAGAAGGGCGAGGACAACA
>JBFMDE010000109.1:0-2356 GCA_040754215.1 Chloroflexota bacterium | reverse complement strand
TTCTGTGACACCGCCGGCATCCTCCAGCAAGGCGGCTATGGTGTCGTTCTGCCTCAAGGGGTAGAGACCCGGGTTAGCGACAGCGCCTCCGATTGAGACCTCGCCGCTCGTGGTGCCGGTGGCCGCAGGCGGGGCTATGAAGACCGGGGGACGGTTGTCATGGTATCGGTAGAGGAAGACCGCTGCGCCGGCGATGGCCACCAGCAGCAGCGCCGTTGCTGCGCCTACCCAGAACCTGTCCAAACGCTCCAATACACCGTACCCCGGGCTGCTTCGTGTTAGCCCGTAGCGTACCTCTCACGCAGCTTGTGCTTCAGCACCTTGCCCACCGGGCTCTTGGGGAACTCGCTCACGAACTCAACCGATTGGGGCACGGCGATTCCAGGCAGGTAGCGACGACACAGGGCGATGACCTCCTCGGCGGTGGCCTTCTTGCCCTGCTTCAGTACCACCACTACCTTCACCGACTCACCGAGCTCAGGATGTGGCACACCGATGGCGGCTGCCTCCTGTACTGCGGGATGCTGATAGACGATGTCTTCGATTTCGGTTGGAGAAAGCACCTTCCCTCCCACATTGATGACGTCCTTCTGTCTGCCTACGAGGTAGACATACCCTTCGGCATCCCTGGTGGCCATGTCCCCGGTGTAGAGATAACCCCCACGGATGGTCCTCTCGGTCGCCTGAGGGTTGTTCCAGTAGCCCGCCATCATGCTATCGCCCCGGGCGATGATCTCGCCCACCTCTCCTGGCGGCACGTCTTCTCCACGCTCGTTTACCACCCTGACCTCGACGTTCAACACCTCCCGGCCTACAGAGCGAGACCTTTTCACTTGCTCTGGTGAGCCGGTTACGGTCATCTCCTGTGGCGGCAGATAGGTCATGGGGCTCATCTCGCTCTGGCCGTATACCGTGGCGATGGCGTCGCCGAAAGTCTCCTTGGCCTGCTTCCATACCTCTGCTGGCAGTGGTGCCCCTGCCGACATTACGAGCCTCAGGGAGCTGAAATCGTAAGAGTGAATGTCCGGGTAGCTGAGCAGTATGGGCAGGAATGGGGAGCCGAGAAAGCCAGTGGTGACCTTCTCGCGCTGGATGGTCTCCAGAAGGGACTGCGGTGTGAGGTTTCTCAGCACTACCACCGTGCAGCCCATGTAGTAGTGGGGGCAGATGAGCCAGGGTATCATCTGGCCCCAGAAGGGGGGAGTGGCGAAAACGCACACATCGTCGTGTTTGACGCCATATACGTAGAAGACGTTTAGCATGGTAGCCAGGCAGCTTCGATAGGTGTGCGCTATCTGCTTTGGCAGTCCTGTGGTGCCCCCGCTGCATACCAGGAACAGAACGTCGTCTTCTCTGAGCTGGACTCGCGGCTCTGTGGCCGGATGGGAGGCTATGAGGTCTTCGTAGCCCAGCCCCGCGTCCTGAGGGCTTCCCAGGATGACGAAGCGTTCCACGCCCTTCAGCTCCGGTTGCAGCGACTCCACGAGGCCCTTGTAGTTCTCTCCGAGAACGACGGCCCTGGCCCGGGCATTGTTCATCAGGTGGGCCAGGTCTCTCGGGGGCAACGCGGGGTTCAATGGGGCCAGGGCTATACCACCCTTGATGGCAGCGAAGCCCAGCTCTATGTGCTGATGGCCGGAGTCGGCCACTATGGCTATACGGTCCCCTTTAGAAAGGCCGAGGGCCGACAGGCCATTGACCAGCCGGTTTACCCTGTCGTTGAACTCCCTGAAGGTGAAGCGGTGGGGTTCGCAGACGAGCCCGGGCTTGTCGGGATACCTTCTGGCGTTTCTACTCAAGACCTCGTCCAGTATCATCGCAGCACCCCCTTGACTTGAATAGATAGGCCGCGGCGTATTGTAACAGAGGCCAGATGGCGAAGTGAAGAGGCGTATCTGAGGGCGCTTGGCGCTGAATGGTCTCCAGATTGTTCCTTGTGCCCGTGGTAGGCGGGCGCTAAAATACGGCGGGGTCGCCTGTGTGAGCGGGACACGTTTCGTAGCATTGTTGACGAAAGGAGAGCCCGGCAGATGGATTTCGGATTCAGTGCAGAAGAAGAGGCATTCAGAGAGGACGTGCGCAGGTTTCTGAAGCAGGAAGTCACGGATGGTGTTAGGGCCGAGGTAGAGTCGGGGATGGGGTTCGGGCCGCATACCTGGGGCCTCTTGCGGAAGCTCGGGGCGGAAAGGTGGCTCACCCCTCAGTGGCCGGAGAAATATGGCGGCATGGGGGCCACCTATGTGCAGAAGTTCATCATCCAGGAGGAGCTTGCCTACGCCGGTGGTCCGGAGACCCTGATAGCGGTGAGCATGGCAGGGCCGGTGGTGCTGAGGTATGGGAGCGAGGAACAAAAGAA
>JBFMDE010000108.1:0-2386 GCA_040754215.1 Chloroflexota bacterium | reverse complement strand
GCGCGTGACCTTCTCTGCCTTCACCGCCACCTTCCAGGGGGAACACGACAACTACTTCCTGGAATATACCCGCGGCAAGTGGCGCTGCTCCTGCCACTTCTTCGCCCAGCATGGGCTGTGCAGCCATACCATGGCGTTGCAGAAGATCCTCGAGGAGATGCTGCCCCAGGAGACCAACGTAGCCCGGGTCTAGGCCTTGCTCGCGAGCACCTCACCCACCACAAACAGCGACCCGGTAACACAGACCAGGTCCCCGGGGCCTGCCTGGGACATCGCCAGCGATACAGCCTCGGGAGGTGTCTCCGAGACCTGCGACTCAACACCGTACTTTGAGAACTCGGCCGCCAGCACCGATGGAGGCACGGAGCGCGGGTGTTGGGACCTGGTAACGATGACGTTGTGGAACAGCGGGACCAACTCGCGCACCATCCCCCCGATGTCCTTGTCCAGTGAGGTGCCAATGACCAGGATGGCACGCTCGAAGGGGAAATACCGCTGCAGGGCAAGTCTCAGCTTCGCCGCCGAGTCCGCATTGTGGGCCCCATCGCACACCAGCCACGGTTCCCTGCGCAGCACATGCAGCCGTCCAGGCCAGTCCACCACCGAGAGCCCGCGGACAACGCAGTCCTTGGAGACCGTCGCGCCACGCTCCACCAGCACCTCCAGGGCCGCCACAGCGCAGGCGGCATTCTCCATCTGGTGCTCACCCAGCAATGGAATGGTGAGCTCGTGTTCCCCTCGCCTCCCCACCACACGAAGCCTTTGCCCTTGAGCATCGAAGTCCTGGCCCTGCCAGAGAACGTCCCTACCTATCCTTATCAGAGGAGCACCCCGGGCATCGCAGGCCCTCGCTAGCACTTGGTCGACCTCATCCACCTGACTGGCGCTGACCACGGGACAGCCGGGCTTGATGATGCCTGCCTTCTCCGCAGCGATCTCCTCCAGCCGGCATCCGAGGACCTCGGTGTGGTCCAGGCTGATAGAGGTGATGACACAGACCTCAGGCCTGACCACGTTGGTGGCATCCAGTCTGCCGCCGAGGCCGACCTCCAATGCCTGGTACTGCACTCCACGCGAGGCGAAGTAGGCGAAGGCAAGCGCAGTCAGTATCTCGAAGGTAGTGAGCTCGCCATGGAGCCCCTCCCGGTTCACCGCCTCGACTGCCGGCCTTATCCTGTCTACCAGGGCAGCGAAGTCCTCCTCAGAGACCATGGCGCCATCCACCCTGACCCGCTCTCGGATAGTATGGAAGTGGGGAGAGGTGTAAAGGCCGGTCCTGTACCCGGCGGCGGTCAGCACCGAAGCTATCATGGCAGCGGTGCTCCCTTTGCCTTTGGTGCCGGCGACGTGGGCCGACCTCGCTGCCAGGTGAGGGTCTCCAAGGCGGCCCAGCAACCTCTCCATACGCCTCAGGTCGTAGGTGGTGGAGGTATAGATGATGCCAGGCGTCTTCTCGTAGTCGGTGAAACTGAGTACGTACTGCTCCGCCTCTCGGTAGTCCATGCCGGTCCTCAGTCCGAACAGCCTTCAGGTCGCGTAATTATAGCAACCGCTCGAGCTGGGCCGCCAACCCGTGTGCACGCCTGCAGAAGACCCGATATAATAGGCAGTAAAGACGATGGCCAGCTTCGTTGACAAGCTCCTGAGTGCGGCGCGGCGCAACCATAGCCTGCTCTGCATCGGGCTGGACCCAGACCCCGGCCTGATGCCGGAGGTAGGCGTACTGGACTTCAACCGCGCCATCATAGACGCCACCTCCGACCTGGTGTGCGCCTACAAGCCGAACCTGGCCTTCTACGAAGCGTTGGGCGTATCAGGACTGGACATCCTGCTCAAGACGGTGGAGAGCATCCCGTCTCACATACCCTCCATCGGCGACGCCAAACGCGGCGACATCGGCAACACCGCCCACAGGTACGCTCACGCCCTTTTCTCCGTCCTTGGCTTCGATGCCGTCACCGTCAATCCCTACCTCGGGACTGACTCCCTCGAGCCTTTTCTGGAACACGCCGACAAGGGTGTCTTCATCCTCTGCCGTACCTCCAACTCCGGCTCCGGCGACTTCCAGTCCCTGCCCTGCGCCGACGGCGGTACCAGCCAGCCCCTCTATCTGAGGGTTGCGCAGAAGGCACAAGAATGGAACAGGCGCGGCAACGTCGGCCTGGTAGTGGGTGCCACTCACCCCAAAGAGCTCCGCCGGGTCCGCCTGACCTGCCCCGACATGCCCCTGCTCATCCCGGGCATCGGCGCCCAGGGGGGAGACCTGGCGGCCTCGGTTCATCACGGGGTGGACAGGAACGGGGAGAAGGCCATCATCGTTTCCTCCCGTCAGGTCCTCTATGCCTCCAGGGGGAAGGACTTCGCCGAGGCGGCCCGCAAGGTTGCC
>JBFMDE010000107.1:0-2390 GCA_040754215.1 Chloroflexota bacterium | reverse complement strand
CGGGAGCGCCTTACCCGGCAACGGCCGGTCGGGCCTGGAAGCGAGGTTGAAGGGTGCAGCTTGTAGCGGTTGGACTGAACCACGAGACGGCACCGGTGGAGGTGCGGGAGCGCGTGGCCATTCCCGCAGCCCGGTTCAAGGAGGCGGTGTCTGCCCTGGCTGAGCATGTCTCACATGGGATAGTCTTTTCCACCTGCAACCGGACGGAAGTGTATGCTTTGGAGGACCAGGCCTCCCCCGCTGTCCCTGGCATCGAGAGGTTCTTCTGTGACTACAGCGGTGTAGCGGAGGCGGAGTTGCTCCCGCGCCTTTTCCACAAACGACAGGAGCAGGCGGTGAAGCATCTCTTCCGTGTGGCATCGGGGTTGGAGTCACTGATCGTTGGCGAGTACGAAGTCCTGGGGCAGTTGAGGCATGTGCTGGTTGAGCTGGAAAGCATACACAGTGTGGACCTGCTGCTGTTGAATCTCCTGCGCCAGGCGGTACGTGTGGGACGGAGGGTGCGCACCGAGACCGCCATCAGCAAGAACGCGGCCTCGGTCAGCTCCGCCGCTGTGGAGGTCGCCAGGAAGGTGTTTCCGGACCTTGCCCGGTGTGGCGTATTGGTCATAGGAGCGGGCGAGGCGGGGAAGCTGGCGGTCAAGGCCCTGCTCAACGCCCATGTGTCCAGGGTGGCGGTCATCAGCCGCTCCCTTGAACGGGCTTCGGAGCTTGCGGGGAGCCTGGGCGGCATTGCTCTGCCCTTCCATCAGTTGAAGGAGGCCCTGTCTGGCACTGACATCGTGGTCTGTTGCACTGGCTCTCCCCATTTCGTTCTGGAGCCGGCCGCTGTGGGTGAGGCGTCGCAGTGTCACAACGGCAGTCCTTTGCTCATCATTGACATCGCGGTGCCGCGGGACGTTGACCCCGGGGTGCGGGGCTTTGACAACGTGATGCTGTATGACATTGACGACCTGGAAGGGGTGGCCAGGACCAACCGCAGTCTGAGGCAGGGCGAGGTGGCGAAGGCCTCGGCCATTGTAGATGAAGAGGTCTCGCGGTTCATGGCCTGGTGGAAGTCACGCCTGGCGATGCCGGTCATCACCTCCCTGCTGGACAAGGCGGAGGCCATCCGTGCTGAGCAGCTTGAGAGGGCGCTCAAGGGGATGCCCGTGCTCTCTGCCGAAGACCGGGCCCGTCTGGAGGTCATGAGCAAGTCTCTGGTGCAGAAGATGTTGCACGGGCCGATAAGCTTCGTGAAGGCCAACGATAGCAGGGATAGTATCCAGATGGTGCGGGATATGTTCGGCCTGGATGTGACGGAGTAACACCACATGGGTTCTCTCTCCCGGAAGGTCATCATCGGCTCCCGCGGCAGCAGGCTGGCAGTAACGCAGGCCAGACTGGCGGCAGGGAGGCTGGAGGCCATCGCGCCGGCTGTGAAGTTCCTGTTCCGGACTATCAAGACCAGGGGGGACCGTGAGAAACACCGGAGCCTTGAAGAGGTCGGTGGACAGGGGGTGTTCGTCAAGGAGTTGGAGTCAGCCCTGCTCTCCGGTGAGATCGACCTCGCCGTTCACAGCCTGAAGGATGTGCCCACGGAGCTGGAGTCAGGCCTCAGGCTGGCTGCGGTGCTGCCTAGGGAGGACCCTAGGGATGTGCTGGTAGCGGCGAGTGGCCTGCCTCTGGCACGAATGCCCGCAGGGTCGCGCATCGGCACTGACAGCCGACGCCGCTCTGTGCAGCTGAGGGCGTTGCGGCCCGACCTGCTCACTGTCCCGGTGCGGGGCAACATTGGTACACGCTTACGGAAGGTCGAGGCCGGCGAAGTGGACGGCATCATCGTGGCCGCGGCGGCACTGCTGCGCCTGGGGTGGTCCGACCGAATAACAGAGTACCTGCCCACCAGCCATTTCCTGCCTGCCGTAGGCCAGGGCGCCATAGTAATAGAGATGCGCTCTTCCGACCGTGAGATAGAGGGCCTGACATCCGGGGTGAACCATGTGGCCACATGGCATGGCGTGACGGCTGAGCGTGCCTTCCTGCATGCCATGGGCGGCGGCTGTCGCGCCCCCATCGCTGCCCTGGGCACGGCCACTGGTGAGGAGGTTCACCTTGAAGGGATGGTCGCCAGCGCGGACGGTGCCCTGATATATCGCGATACAGTGAGCGGCCCGGTGGAGCGGGCACAGGAACTGGGTGAAAACCTGGCCCGGCGGATTCTGGGCCGGGGTGGTGAGAGGTAATTGCTGGAGCAGGGAGGTCGGATGCAGCCGCAGGGTAAGGTCTACCTCGTTGGGGCAGGGCCGGGAGACCCTGGCCTCATAACTGTGAAGGGCCTGGAGTGCATTCGCGCCGCCGATGTCATAGTCTATGACCATCTGGTTGACCAGCGCCTGCTGGCGGAGGCA
>JBFMDE010000106.1:0-2486 GCA_040754215.1 Chloroflexota bacterium | reverse complement strand
CGCATAAGACCATCCCGGAGACCAGGGAGGCCATCGGGGCCGATTCCCTGGGCTATCTCAGCGTTGAGGGGCTCCTGGCCTCGGTGGGCCTGCCGCGCGATGTCTTCTGCCTGGCCTGCTTCACCGGCGAGTACCCCGTCCCGGTGCAGCTGGAGATGGACAAGCTGGCCCTGGAGACCACTCCGTCCAGGTGAAGGGATGACGCATACCTATGCGGATGCCGGCGTGGACATCAGGGCCGCCGATAGCACCAAGGCGCGGCTGAGGAAGCTCGTCCGCCCCACTTTCGGCCCCGAGGTGCTCGCCGGCATCGGACACTTCGGCGGCCTCTTCCAGATGCCTGCCGGCTACCGCCAGCCCGTGCTCGTCTCCAGCGTTGACGGCGTGGGCACCAAGCTCAAGGTGGCCTCCGCGCTGGGAAAATACGACACGGTGGGGCAGGACCTGGTAAACCACTGCGTCAACGACATCCTCTGTTGCGGGGCAGCCCCGCTCTTCTTCCTCGACTACATCGCCATGGGCAGGCTGGTGTCCGGGCGGGTGGAGGCATTGGTCGAGGGGCTGGCCCTCGCCTGTAAGGCCCAGGGCTGCGCCCTCGTCGGCGGCGAGACCGCGGAGATGCCGGGCGTCTACTCCGGCGATGATTTCGACATGGTGGGGCTCGTCGTCGGGGTGGTGGAGAGGGAGGCAGTCAAGGACGGCAGGTCCATCGTCCCGGGTGACGCAGTCTTCGGACTACCCTCGAGCGGCTTACATACCAACGGCTATTCCCTGGTGCGCAGCATATTTGCCCGCTCGTCGCTCGGTCGGCATTATCCGGAGCTGGGACGTACCCTGGGTGAGGAGCTATTGCAGGTGCACCGCTGCTACTATCAGACGTTGAAGCCGGTCATGCCACGGCTCAAGGGGCTGGCCCACATCACCGGCGGTGGCCTCGAGGGGAACGTCCCGCGCGTCCTGCCGCACGGGGTCGCGGCAAGGCTGCGTCGGGGGTCATGGGCCGTCCCTCCCATCTTCTGGCTCGTCCAGGCGCGGGGCAAGGTGGACATGGCGGAGATGTACCGGGTGTTCAACATGGGGGTGGGAATGGTGGTGGTCTGTGCCCCGGAACACAGCTCCGACCTCGCTAGAATGGTGCCCGAGGCCTTTCCCATGGGAGAGATAGTCAGGGTGAAGGGCAAGGCACGGGTCATCCTGGATTGAAAGCCCGGGCTCGAAACACGGAGCCCGGACAAATCCCGATGGAGGAGAAGCTATGCGTGCGATACTGAGTGTCTCTGACAAGACAGGAGTGGAGGGCTTTGCCAGGGACCTGGCGGCATTGGGCGTGGAGGTGTTCAGCACCGGCGGCACCAAGAAGGCGCTGGTCGCCGCTGGCGTCAAGGTGCACAGCGTGTCCGAAATCACCGGCTTCCCTGAGATACTTGATGGCAGGGTGAAGACCCTTCATCCTATGGTGCACGGCGGGATACTGGCCCGCCGCGACGTCCCTGCTCACATGGAGGAGCTGGCCCGCAACGGTATCAAGGCCATAGACCTGGTGGCTGTCAACCTTTACCCTTTCGTCCAGACCGTGAGCAAGGAGGGCGTGACCCTCGCAGAGGCGCTGGAGAACATAGACATCGGCGGCCCCACGATGATACGTGCCGCGGCCAAGAACTTTCCCTCGGTGCTGGTGGTCGTAGACCCCGCGGACTACGGCATGGTGACGGAGCGGCTGCGCAAGGGCGGGATGGACATGGCCATGCGCAAGAGGCTGGCGCAGAAGGCGTTCCAGCACGTGGCCCTGTACGATACCGCGATCGCCCAGTACCTGCGCGGGGAGGACGAGCTCTTCTCCTCTGAGATGACGCTGGCGTTGAGAAAGCGGGCCGACCTGCGCTATGGCGAGAACCCTCACCAGAAGGCGGCGCTGTATGTGGAGCAGGCGGTGGGCCAGCGGGCTGGTGGGGTTGCCGCCGCCGTACAACTGGGTGGCCCGGAGCTATCGTTCAACAACTACCTTGACCTGGACGCTGCCTGGAATGTAGTGTGCGACTTCGCCGCCTCCACGGTGGCCATCATCAAGCACACCAACCCCTGCGGGCTGGCCAGCCATCACGACCTTCCTGAGGCCTACCGGCGGGCCTTGGCAGGAGACCCGGTGGCGGCCTTCGGGGGCATAGTGGCGGTCAACAGGGTGATAGACCTGGAGACGGCCCAGGAGATAGACAAGATGCACTATGACGCCATCGTGGCCCAGGACTTCACACCTGAGGCGCTTGCCCTGTTGCAGCGCAAGAAGGGCCTGCGTCTGCTGGCGGTGCGCAGCCCCGCCATAGCCGAGTCCTACCTCGATATGCGCAGGGTCAGGGGCGGTCTGCTGGTCCAGACCTCGGACACCTTCTCTGTAGCGGAGTTCTCACCGAGTGTCGTGACCAAGCGCAAGCCCACAACGGAGGAGATGCGCGACCTCTCCTTCGCCTGGCGCGCGGTAAGGCACATAA
>JBFMDE010000105.1:0-2638 GCA_040754215.1 Chloroflexota bacterium | reverse complement strand
TATAAGCGAGAAAATCTCGGAAAAAGGAATTCAGTTAGTTCGCGATGATGAGCGAGCGAAATACCCTGAAACTTGGTGGGAAAGATACACCAATCTCCAATCTGCTAAGCGATGCCTAGCCGATACCGAGTCCATAATCACTGAAATACACAAGGCTGCGGGAGAAAGTGGCATTCCCTTCGGGATTTTATCTATAGGTGGTTACCACGGTACACTAGTCGAGTAATTTACAGCGGCTACGAGGGACGATGCCACAGGAAAATGGGCATCCCAAATATTGCTCGAAAAGTTCCGTGTATTGACCCGTTCGGGGAGCCACTATAACTAGAGTCCCTGTGCCTTGTACTGCCGGCTCAGGGCGGTGTAGGCGGAGACGCCACGCTCGATCATCTCCAGCTGCTCTGGCGTAGTCTCCCCACGCACCTCAGCGGGGATACCGGCAGCGAATGACCTGTCGGGGATGCACATACCACGGCTGACCACCGAGTGGGCGGCAACGAGGCAGAAGTCGCCCACCTCGGCACCATCCAACAGCGTGACGTTGTTGCCGATGAGCACGTGGCTCCCGATGCGGCGGCAGTGCACCACCACACCATGCCCGACGTGCACGTTGTCCCCGATGGTCAGGGGCTCACCGCAGTGGACTACACAGTTGTCCTCTATCTGGGTGTTGCGGCCGACCTTGATGGGCGCGAAGTCGCCGCGGACCACAGCGCCCGGCCAGATGCTGGAGTTCTCCCCCACCTCTACATCCCCCACCACATAGGCAGCCTCGCTGACGAAAGCAGACTCGGCTATGCGCGGCGTCTTTCCGCCGAAGGACCTGATCATCCCTCCTCTAGCCGCATCACCAGCTCGCAGCAGTCATCGCCCCGGGTGAGCACCTTGGTGGCCTTGTACTTTATCCTCGGGTTTATCCCCTCCAGCATACCCTCTACCCAGGGGATACCCAGCTTGCAGTCACGCGGCGTCCAGCGGTCCTTGAGGAAACAGCTGGTGATGCGTAGTACCCCCTCATTGTGGTCAACGCGCGCAATCTCCTCCTCCATGAGCGGCCACAGGTTCACGTCGTGCCAGTTTATCACCTTGAGCACGCTCTCCATGTCGCTACCCTCGATGCCCAGGGAGCGGGCGATCTTCGGGGTCATCTCGCGCATATAGCCCCTGATGCAGTCCTCCACCAACTTCTTGCCCTCAGCGCCATAGCGACTGGAGACAGCGTTGTAGATACGGGCAATTACTTCCCAGGACATGGTGTGGCTGAAGGCAAAACGCTCCTCCATGGTGAGCTCTTGCAGTGGGACCCGGAAGACATCCCTCCTGGCACGTGCACTCATTACCCTGTCCTCCTTAGTCTTAGTTTAGTGGTCAACTCAAAACCTGTGGCAGCAAGACCCTCAAGTGGACTCGGTCACCGAGCAGGCAGGGGCGCATGGATGAAGGAGTACCCCTGGAGAGACTCGAACTCTCGCACCCGGCTCCGGAGGCCGGTGCTCTATCCTCTGAGCTACAGGGGCGCGCCCCTATTGTACTTCATCACCCGGAAATTGGCGAGAGTAGCCTCATGCCTTGCCTACAGGTACACCACCTGGCCGGTGAGGTTATGGGTCTCCTCCGATGCCAGCCATACCACCACGCTGGATACGTCCTCCGATGTTACTTCCCTGCCGGACGCATGGAAACGCTGACAGAAGGCCTGATAGGCCCCCTCTGGAGAGACGCCCCACAGCCTGGCGAGTGCAGGCGATATCCCCTTCATCATGGCCGTATTGACCCCGCTCGGAGCGACAGCATTGACGTTCACCCCGTAGGGCGCCACCTCCTTTGCCAGCGCCTGTGTGAAGGCGTGTACGCCGGCCTTGGCAGCGCCGTAGTGAGCATTGAGGGGCACACCCTCCTTCCCCGCCAGCGAACCGGTGTTTATGATCCTTCCGCTCCGCTGTCTCATCATGGGTACCAGAGCATACTTGCAGCAGAGGAACGTACCCTTGAGGCTGACGTCCACCACGAGGTCCCATTCCGTCTCCTTCATCTCCACGACCGAGGAGACGGTGAGCACACCGGCGTTGTTCACCAGGATGTCTATCCTGTCCCAACGTTCCAGGACTGAATCCACCATCTTCTTCACCTGCCGGGCGTCGGTGACATCGCAACCGATTGCCAGCGATTGCCGCCCCAGACGTTCTACCTCAGAGGCTACTGTGTCCAAGTCGGCTCTCTCGGCCAGGCCGTATGCAGAGCCAGCCGGCGTGCGGCAGATGTCAGCCACAGCAACATGCGCGCCCTCCCTGGCCAGGGCCAGAGCGTGGGAACGTCCCAGGCCACGGGCTGCGCCAGTGACTATGGCTACCCTGTCAGTCAGACGATCACTCATGTGTTGCTTCCGAGGCATTATAGCGACGCTGACAGACCACATCAAGGAAACCTACGTTCCAATTCCGGTTCTCTTTGACACCGTAGCTGCCATTGCGTAAAATCAGGCGACCATTCCAAGCTACCCCGTAAGGAGAAGACACACGATGGCACAGGCACTGGAAGGCATCAGGGTTCTCGACTTCACAATCTGGCAACAGGGTCCGGTGGCCACAACTGCGCTGGCGGACATGGGAGCAGAGGTGGTCAAGATAGAGGAGCGCGT
>JBFMDE010000104.1:0-2668 GCA_040754215.1 Chloroflexota bacterium | reverse complement strand
TGTTGACGGCCCTCTGCCTTCCTGATAGACTTTCGACTGCGCAGAAGGCACTCATTTGCGGCCCCGTGGTGTAGCGGTCTAACATGCCACCCTGTCACGGTGGAGATCGTGGGTTCGAATCCCATCGGGGTCGCCACCGAGTCCCCCTTTCACAGCGTGCAGCCCACCTCCCAGGCAGAGTGAATGGCCTCCTGGACCGTCTTGCAGTCCACGCAGTCCCCGACAGCGTGCAGGCCCGTTATCTTCCCCTTCAACTGCTCGTAGAGCCTCTTTTCCGGCGTCATGCCCATCGCCAGGACGACCGTCTCCGACTCAAGCGTCTGGCGCTTCCCGTCGCCCTCCACCACGGCCCTACCATTCTCGATGCCCACGAACTTCGTCCCCGTCAGCATGGTGATGCCGGCGTCGCGCAGCCTCTTCACCAGTACCCAGCGGGAGGTCGGGCCGACATCCATGGCCACCCTAGCCAGCATCTCAACCATGGTCACCTTCTTGCCCTGCTGGGCAAGGAACTCCGCGGTCTCACAGCCAACCATGCCGCCGCCGATGATGAGCACCGAGGCGCCGACCTTCTTTCCTCGCAGCACGTCCAGGGCAGTCACCATGTCCTTGACCCCCGGCAGCGCCGGCACCAGCGGCTGGCCGCCTACCGCCACGACGACCTCATCGAAACGCCCGTTGACTACCTCCTGTACGGTGGTCTCCTTGCCCAGACGCACATCAACCTTCAACAGCTCCATCTGGTGGCCCAGGTAGTCCACGATGCCCTTGAGCTCCTCCTTATGAGGGGGCACCATGGCGAGCAGCACGGTGCCGCCCAGACGCTGGGCCTTCTCCCACAGCGTCACCTTGTGTCCCCGTGATGCCGCTACCCTGGTCACTTCCATGCCCGCCGGTCCACCGCCGACCACCAGCACCCTCTTCGGCCTGGCGGCGGGCTGCACCCTCTTCTCCCATTCCCGCCCCAGCTCCGCATTCACCGCACAGATGACCGTACCGTGGGCCTGGCCCTCGTTGAGCGACAGCATTATGTTGTCGAAGCACTTGCAGCAGGCAATACACCAGCGGAGCTCCGACAGCCGTCCCTCGGACGCCTTGCGCGGCAGGTCGGGGTCGGCGAGCAGGGCGCGCCCCATGGCCACTAGGTCTGCCTTCCCCTCCTTGACTATCCGCGCCGCCAGCAGCGGGTCGTTTATCCTTCCCACCGTTATCACCGGTACGCTCGTCACCTCCTTGAGGGCCTGGGCAAGATGGACGAAGGCGCCGCGGGGCACCGACATCGGCAGCATGGCGACCGGCGACTCATGCCAGCCCGCCCAGGCATGGAGCATCGAGGCTCCAGCCTCGACCAGCTTACGCGCCACCACCTGCGAGTCGGCAACTGTGTTGCCACCGGCCATGTACTCGTCAACGCTGAACTTGAATGAAATGGGAAAGACCGGACCCACCTTCGCCCTGATGGCCTTGACAACTTCCACAGCGAAGGTCGTCCTGCCAACGAGATCCCCACCGAACCTGTCCTCCCTCTTGTTGGTGATGGCAGAGAGGAACTGGCTTATCAGGTAGCCCGTGGAGCCCAGCAGTTCGACGGCGTCGAACCCTGCCTCCCGGGCGCGGCGTGCCGCCTCGCCGAACTCCGCGATTATCTGCTCCACCTCGGCGGTGGTGAGGGCACGGGGGGTCTCGCCCGTATACCTGGAAGCGATCGCAGAGGGCGCTGCCGACTGTACGCCGGTAAATCGGGAGCGCGAGTACCTCCCGGCATGGACGAGCTGGAGCGAGGCCCGGGCGCCACCAGCCTTTATCGCCCTGGCCAACCTGGCCAGGCCAGGGATGCAGCCATCGTTGTCCACCCTCAGCGTGAACGGGCCGAGATAACCCGTGGGGTAGTCAACCGAGGTCGCCTCCACGGTCACCAGGCCAGCGCCACCCCCGCCTCTCCTTGCGTAATACTCTATCAGGCGGTCGGTGACATTTCCCTCCTTGTCGGCGAAGCCGGTGCCCATAGGGGCCATCACGATACGGTTCGGGAGCGCCACATCGCCCACCCGGAGTGGCTGAAACAGGCTATCCAGCTCCTTCGCTCTCATTTGTTTCTCAAACTCCTTTCACTGGTCTTTCCCACATTGGCAACAAGACGTCTCACTATCGGCCGCGTCTGCGAACGTCGCATCACTACCGTAAACCCTGCCTGGTAAAACACCGATGCCAGCCCGGTGTAGGCAAAGGCATCCGGAATACGGGAACCACGCGGTTCCACCGGGTACCCCTCGACAATCTTCGCGCCGTGCCTCGCGGCATACTCGATGGCCGCCTCTAGCAGGCTCCCTGTGACCCCCTGCTGCCTGCACTCCCTGGTAACGAAGAAACAGACCACGGACCAGACCGGCTCATCGTCAACCGTCTTCAGGGTGCGGGACCGTTCCAAGCGAGGGTACGACTCCCTCGGCCCCACCGCACACCAGCCAACGGGCCGACCCCCGAGATAGGCGAGGAGGCCGGGGACCTCACCGGAGCCCACTACCGCCTTCAGGGCCTTCCTGTTGTCCTCGCCCTTCTGCTGTTCGAACTGCCTCTGCGTCAACCGCCACCACATGCACCAGCAGCCACCGCAGGCCCCTCTCGGCCCAAAGAGCTCCTCCAGGTCACCCCACCGCTCGGTGGTCAG
>JBFMDE010000103.1:0-2682 GCA_040754215.1 Chloroflexota bacterium | reverse complement strand
TCCATCATCTCTGCGGCATGACCGAGGAGGCCGAAGCCGGTGATGTCGGTGCAGGCATGAGCGCCCGCCTCCTGCATCAGCCGCGAGGCGGTGGCGTTCAGGGCGGTCATGGAGCTCACTGCCTCGGCCAGCACCCGCTCGTCGGCGGCACCGCCCTTGAGCGCGGTGCTGATGATGCCGGTGCCAATGGGCTTGGTGAGCACCAGGGCATCGCCCGGCCTGGCCCCGGCCTTGGTGAGTATCTTCTGCGGATGTATGATGCCGGTCACCGAGAGCCCGTACTTCATCTCCGGGTCTTCCACGGTGTGCCCGCCGATGAGGGCCACGCCGGCCTCATTCAGCCGCTCCAGCCCGCCGAGCAGCAGGTCCTTCAGCACGGAGATGTCCAGGTCCTTCCTGGGGAAGCAGACGACGTTCATCGCGGTGATGGGCCTGCCGCCCATGGCGTAGACGTCGCTGAGCGAGTTGGCGGCGGCGACCTGGCCGAAGGTGTAGGGGTTGTCCACGATGGGCGTGATGAAGTCCACCGTCTGGATTACGGCCATGTCGTCCGTGAGCCGGTATACCCCGGCGTCGTCGGGGCTGTCCATGCCCACGATGACGTTGGGGTCCTTCCTCAAGGGAAGGCCGCAGAGTGCCTTGTTCAGGTCGCCCGGACCCAGCTTGGCAGCTCAGCCGGCGGCCTTGACCGTCTGGGTGAGCCGGGGGTGGGTGTGCTCGCTCATGCAGTCCTCGCTTCCTTGTCGCTGTCTCTGGCTATGATACCGTAGAAGGGACGACGGAGACAAACGGCAGAGGGTCGGCGATTGACCCTAGACTGAGTCGCTGGTTTCAGGGGAACCCTAGGGCAAGGAGGGTCCGAGGAGGAGCTCGCGCAGCTCCTCCAGGCTTTTCATCGTCTCCCGTCCGTCGTATCTGCCCTGGCGGTCGAGGTGGAAGGCGCGGACGCCGGCAACCTGGGCATTGAGGAAGTCGTACTGGCGGTTGTCACCCACGTGCGCCATTTCCTCCGGGCTGATGCCGAGCTCGCGGCATACCCTGAGGTACACCTGCGGGGTCTTCAGCTCGCCGTAGTCGGATACCGTGGAGATGACCGTGTCGAAGCGGCCTCTGATGCCAGCCAGCAGGTGCTGCAGGAACTCCCTGACGGATGAGGACAGCACCACCAGCCTGTAGTGCTGGCCGACGGCGGATAGGACGGCCTCGGCTTCGGGGTAGAGGCGTATGCGCGGGAGGCAGCGGTTGAAGGCCTCGCGGTAGTCGCCGAGCTCGAAGCGCTGGAACCAGTACCTCACGTCGTACCACTCCAGCCGGCCGTCGCCCACACGGTCGTATTCCCTGACCACGGCCTCCCTGGCGTCTTCCAGGCACAGCCCCTTCTTCTTCCCGTAGTACTCCGGGATGCACTCGTACCACATCCCGGTGCTGAAGTCGGGCGTGACCAGCGTGCCCTCGACGTCGAAGGAAACGACCTTGATTGGGTCTGTGTGCTCAGTTCGCGAGTGGTCCATGTCCGTGTTAGTGTTAGCTGCGCCAGGTCGTGTCGAAGGGCCTGCTCTAGGCGATGGCAGATTCTTCACTGAATCTCAGAATGATGTAGAACTGTCTCCCTCTTTCGTAGTGTAGTCCCCAATCCACTTTACGTGGAGCGTTCCACTTTTCACAGCCTGGTAAAAGGCTCTGTCTCCAGTCCATAAGTCGCATTTTTCACGCTCAGCTAAGGCAAGATAGGCGGCATCGTAAGCCGCGAGATTGTACTTGAGAGCCACCTCAAGAATTCCGACTGGTTCTACCTCTCTAAGTTCGATCCCGAGATCCAGGAGATTAGAAATGGCATGAATAGCTTTGTCCGGAGCAATCCGTTCTTTCCTTGTAGCTGTAACTATGCCGTTAACCACTTCATAGACCAAAAGTTGAGGAGCTATCACCTTGACAGCTCCTCGGGCATAATAATCGTCTCTTAGTGCCGTCGCCTGTGAGATGCACTCTTCGTCATCGAGTTGCCACTTCAAGACTACTGAGGCGTCTACCACAGCTGGTTCTGGCCCTTTGGGCATTTCTATCTCCGTCGCCCTTCCCTAACAAGTTCGGCAGCGCGCATACCCACAGGGCCTATTTGTTGCCTGAGTTCGTTTATGCGAGCTAATAAGGCTCTTTTTTGTCCGTTAGCTTTATCGCTTAGCTCGCCTTCCCTCACCAAACGTTCCTTAATGGCCTCTGCGCAGTAAGCAGTCGTACTTATGCCCTTTCTAGCCGCGGCAATCTTGATTTGCCTTTTTACCTCTTCATCTTCCAGGTAGAGACCAAGCCTTGCTTTCTTAACCACTGCAATCACCCCCAACCACTACAGTCTAACGATTTGTTGTCATGTCGTCAACTTAATCTCCCGCTGTCACGGAACCTTGACTTGATAAAAGTAACATGGTATAATATCGCGATATACAGTACGACATTGTGTTATAATGAGTCAATCTTTGAGGGGGCGGGAAATGACTAAGATTCAAATCGAACTGTCAAAGGAAGAAGATAAGATAGTTGAAGTCTATAAACTTGTGCACGACCTCAAGACTAAGCAAGAGGCAATTAAGCAGATGGTTCGCTATTTTGAAGCTGAGATCAAGCCTAAAAAGCTCAACAACAAGGACTATTTCTCGGTTTAGGAGGTGAATTATGGCCGCATCG
>JBFMDE010000102.1:0-2860 GCA_040754215.1 Chloroflexota bacterium | reverse complement strand
CGGCATATGGAGCGCGTTTCGGGCTGCGGACGGTGGTGGTGGTCCCCCAGGGCAAGATCGCTCAGGGGAAACTGGCCCAGGCCATCGTTTATGGGGCGAAGATACTCGCTATCCAGGGCAACTTCGACGAGGCCCTGAGCATGGTGCGCGAGCTGAGTCGGAGGCATCCTGTCGCGCTGGTGAACTCGCTGAACCCGTATCGGGTCGAGGGCCAGAAGACCGCCGCCTTCGAAGTGGTGGACGAGCTGGGTGATGCCCCGGACTACCTCTTCATCCCCGTGGGCAACGCGGGCAATATCACCGCTTACTGGAAGGGCTTCAAGGAGTATTCCGCTGCCGGCAAAGCCGGAAAGAAGACGCGCATGATGGGCTTCCAGGCGGAGGGTGCCGCTCCCATCGTGCGGGGCGAGGTGGTGAAGGAGCCGAAGACCGTCGCCTCAGCCATACGCATCGGCAACCCCGCTAGCTGGAAGCAGGCGGTGGCCGCCCGCGACGAGTCCGGAGGAGCGATTGACGCGGTGAGCGACGATGAGATCATGGCGGCCTATCGCACCCTGGCCAAACAGGAGGGGGTCTTCGGCGAGCCGGCCTCGGCGGCCTCGGTGGCCGGGCTGGTCAAGGTGTGCCGTGGCGGCCTGGACCTTTCCTCCAGCAGGGTGGTGTGCGTGGTCACCGGCACCGGACTCAAGGACGTGGACGTGGCGTTGAAGCTCGCAGAGCCGTTGCCACAACTGCCCGCCGAGTTCGAGGCCGTGGAGAAGGCCCTGGGCTGGGGCTAGGCGCAGGCTCCGACCTGCCTCTCCATCTCCTCCGGGTTGCCAGCGACGGTGCTTGAACTCGCGCAGGCTATGGAGGAGTCCTGAAGACTGCCACTGAGCCGTACCTGGTGCCGTCCCCGACAACCTTTGCCTTAACGTAATACCTGGTGCCGGGAGTCAGGCCAGGGAGGCTGACAGAGAAGGTTCCGCTTGCAGTCATGGTCAGCGGAGCTGTCTCCCCATCCGAGACAGCGGAGGTTGTGCCCCAGAGGAGGGAGACAGCTACGGATGGTGCCGTGCCCAGGTTCAGTAGCTTGCCATTCATAGTGGCTGAGGTACTGGTGATTATAGTGGCCGGGCGAGTTGTCACCCTCGGCGGTATTGTCTCGAAACGGAAGCTGCCAACCGTACCGTATGCGGTGCCATCTCCGACCGCCTTGGACTTGAAGTAATACCTTGTACCTGGTGTCAGTGACTCCAACTCGATGAAGAAGGACCCTGCTTCTGTCATCGTCACCTGGGCCGTCTCGCCATCGGTGCAGTCCTTCGTGGTGCCCCAGAGGAAGGAGACATTGGTCGATGGCGCTGAGCCTATCCTGAGCAAGCGGCCTGCCAGTTGGGCGTGGTCTCTGCTGACAGGGCTGGCCACAGCGGTGACCACTAGGGGTGGGCTGGGGTTACCGGTGGCCTGCTGTGCGTCCACCAGGCCGAAGCCGTATGCATAGTCGCGACCCCAAATGTCGCCTAGGTCCTGGGCGGTGTTGTCCAGCCTCCTCCTCACCTCGTCGTTGGTCCTGCCGTCGCCGTTGGTGTCCGTGATACCGGAGGAGATGACCAGGGCGGCTGCGCCGGCCACGTGCGGGGAGGCCATGGATGTCCCGGACAGGGTGGCGTAACCCTTCCTCTTGTATGTTGACTGGATGTGGTCGCCGGGGGCGGCGAGTTCCACCTCGGGTCCCCGGCTGCTGAATGAGGTTATGCGGTTGGTGGCGGTCGTGGCCGAGACCGCGACCACCTCAGGGTACTTCGCAGGGTACATCACGGTGTTGTTTGCGGGCCCGCTGTTGCCCGCAGCGGCCACCAGCACTATGCCCTCATTGTGTGCAGAGGTGATCGCGGCGTGGAATGAAGGGACGTCCGTGGAGCCGCCGAAGCTCATGTTCACCACCTGCATCCCGTTGGCGATGCACCACTCCAGCCCAGCGATGATGTCGGACACATACCCTCTGCCATCGCTGTCGAGCACCTTCACTGCGTACAGTGAGGCCTGGGGTGCCACACCGATGACGCCAAGCCGGTTGTCTGCGGCGGCTATGGTCCCGGCGACATGGGTGCCGTGACCATTATCGTCGTCGGGGCTGCTGGAGGGGACGATTATATTGGTGCCGCCTCCGATGTTGGCTGTCAGGTCGGGGTGGTCCAGGTCAATGCCGGTGTCCAGCACTGCCACCTTGACTCCCGCCCCGGCATTGGCACCCGGGTCTACAGCCATGTTGCGGTCCCTGTCCCAGACCTTGTTGGCGCCGACACGGCCTATGCCCCAGGGCAACGCTTCAGCGGCTGAGGCTGCAACCTCCGGCACCGGGTCGGCCTGGACTTGCACCATGGCGTCGTCGTCAACCCGCAACACCCCAGGGTGCCTTTCCAGAGACCTCTGACTGCGGGGTTCCACACGCACCACCGCGGCATTTATCAGTCGCAGGTCTCTGACCTTGGTGGCTCCGGCGCGTGCAATGACGGAGTCCCTGGTCCCCTGCTCGTCCACTCCATCGCGGAACACGACGATCTTGCGGCCCACAGTACCGGCCTCGGCTTCGCCGTCCGTCGCCAGCGCACGGCCTACCATGCCCAGCGTCATGGTCATGGTCAGCAGGAGGGCCAGCCCGACCATGACACGCCTCGCATTCCTGCTCGCCATAGCCAATTCATATCATACCGCCCATGTGTGGTCAACCCCCACTGCTTTCCCCAGATGACATTGACCCCCCGACGGGTATGTGGTATGCTTCGGGCCGATTGTCAACCTGTTGCTAGAGATGGTTAACAACCGGTCCGTCCCCGAGGCTCAGGTGAGGCTGGAGATGCTGCGGTCCCTGGAGGCC
>JBFMDE010000101.1:0-2967 GCA_040754215.1 Chloroflexota bacterium | reverse complement strand
CCTTTACCCGAGAATAGCTAGGAGGTGAATCGAAGCATGACAGCAAAGTTGATCAGCGGCGCTGAGGTCGCCGCGGAAATCCGCGAGGAGTTGAAGGGGCGCGTGAAGAAGGTCGCAGAGAAGGGTGTGACGCCCTTCCTTGCCGTGGTGCTGGTGGGTGAGGACCCGGCCTCGGTGTCCTACGTGACCGCCAAGGCCAAGGGGTGTGCCGAAATAGGCATGAGGGAGGAGACCATCAGGCTGCCGGCGACGACGTCTGGGGACGAAGTGCTGAAGATAGTGGACCGGCTGAACAAGGACACCAAGGTGCATGGCATCCTGGTGCAGTTGCCCCTGCCGAAGCACGTTGACGAGAAGAAGGTACTCAACGCTATACTGCCGGAAAAGGATGTGGACGGTTTCCATCCGGTGAACGTCGGCAAGCTGCTCATCGGTGAGCCCGATTTCCTGCCCTGCACCCCGCATGGGGTACAGCAGCTTCTCGTCAGGAGCGGCAACAGTCCTGAGGGCAAGCACGTGGTGATCTGCGGCCGCAGCAACATCGTGGGCAAGCCCTTGACTGCCATTCTGATGCAGAAGAAGAAGGGCGCTAATGCCACCGTGACCGTGTGCCACACCGGGACCAAGGACATCAAGAAGTACACCCTGCAGGCGGACATCCTGGTGGCAGCCATGGGTGTGCCGAAGGCGATAACCGCGGAGATGGTGAAACCGGGGACGGTGGTGATAGACGTCGGGGTCAACAGGATCGTGGACCCGACCAAGGAGAAGGGCTTCCGCCTGGTCGGCGACGTGGACTTCGACGCGATCAAGGAGAAGGCCTCGTTCATCACGCCCGTACCCGGAGGCGTTGGGCCCATGACCGTCACCATGCTGCTGGTGAATACCGTGAGGGCGGCGGAGAGGAAGGCGGGCATCGCCTCGGCGGATTAGCCTGTGTCGGTATGTGGCACGGTCCAATGGCCGGGCCGCAGAGATAAGGGAGGCAAACAAAAAACCGAATCTAAGGAGGTAGCATGGCTTACGATGCGGTAAAACTCAAGGACTGGCAAATCGGAGAGCTGGCTGAGGAGAAGATGCCCACCCCGGAGGAGTGGCGGGAGAAGCTGGGACTGGAAAAGGACGAAGTCATCCCCATGGGCAGGATCTGCAAGATTGACTTCATGAAGGTGATGGAGCGGCTGAAGAAGAAGCGGGACGGCAAGTACGTCGAGGTGACCGCCATTACCCCCACGCCTTTGGGAGAGGGCAAGACCACGACCACCATGGGCATCCTTGAGGGCATGGGCAAGCGTGGAAAGAACGTGGGCGGCGCCATCCGGCAACCCTCTGGCGGCCCCACCATGAACATCAAGGGCACCGCTGCCGGCGGCGGCAACGCGCTGCTCATCCCCATGACCGAGTTCTCCCTGGGCCTTACCGGCGACATCAACGACGTGCAGAATGCGCACAACTTGGCCATGGTGGCCCTCACCTCCAGGATGCAACACGAGCGCAACTATAGCGACAAGGAGCTGCAGGAGCGCAGCGGGATGCGCCGCCTGAATGTTGACCCAACCAGGGTGGAGATGGGCTGGGTGATGGACTTCTGCGCCCAGAGCCTGAGGAATATCACTATCGGCCTCGGTGGCAAGATGGACGGCTTCCTGATGCAGTCCAAGTTCGGCATCACCGTGAGCTCCGAGCTCATGGCCATGCTCGCCATCGTGAGAGACCTGGCAGACCTCAGGCAGCGCATGGACCAGATAACGGTGGCCTATGACAAGGCAGGCAAGCCCGTCACCACCGGCGACCTCCAGGTAGGCGGCGCCATGACCGCCTGGATGCGCAATACCATCAACCCCACCCTCGGCTGCACTGTGGAGTACCAGCCGTGCTTCGTGCACGCCGCCCCGTTTGCCAACATCGCGGTGGGCCAGTCCTCCATCATCGCCGACCGCGTCGGGCTGAAGATGTTCGACTACCACGTTACCGAGAGCGGCTTCGCCGCGGACATCGGCTTCGAGAAGTTCTGGAACGTCAAGTGCCGCCTCAGTGGCCTCAAGCCTCACGTCTCGGTGCTCACCACCACCATCCGCGCGCTGAAGATGCACGGTGGAGGGCCCAAGGTGGTGGCTGGCCTGCCCCTACCCAAGGACTATGAGAAGGAAAACCTTGCTCTCCTCGAGAAGGGCCTGCCCAACATGCTACACCATATCAACACCATCAGGACCTCCGGCATCAACCCCGTGGTCTGCATCAATGCCTTCCACACCGACACCAAGGCCGAGATCAAGCTGGTACGGAAGGCTGCCGAGGCGGCCGGTGCGCGCTGTGCCTTCTCGGAGCACTGGGCGAAGGGCGGCGACGGTGCCTTGGAGCTGGCCGATGCCGTCATGGACGCCTGCAAGGAGAAGAACGAGTTCAAGTTCCTCTACCCCCTGGAAATGAAGCTACGCCAGCGCGTGGAGAAGGTCGCCAAGGTGGTCTACGGTGCCGATGGCGTGGACTGGGCACCTGAGGCCGAGGCCAAGGCCAAGGCGTTCGAGGCCGACCCCAAGTACGATGAGTATGCCACCATGATGGTGAAGACCCACCTCAGCCTGACCCACGACCCGACCATCAAGGGCGTGCCGAAGGGGTGGCGATTGCCCATCCGCGATGTGCTGGTCTACTCCGGCGCGAAGTTCCTCTGCCCCTGTGCCGGCACCATAAGCCTGATGCCCGGCACCTCCTCCGACCCCGCCTTCAGAAAGGTGGACGTGGACGTGAAGACCGGAAAGGTCTCTGGCCTGTTCTAAAGGCTATAGATTACTGGGTGCCATTGCGGGCGCTCACTCCGTGAGCGCCCGCTTTCTTTTGCTGGCAATACCCAGAATCGGGTTGCTATAATGGGCGCCATAGGAGAAAGGGGATTATGCAGTGAGAGAACAGCGCCCGGTAAAGGACATCCTGGCTGAGTTCAGGCCCATCTTCTATCCTCGGGGC
>JBFMDE010000100.1:0-2967 GCA_040754215.1 Chloroflexota bacterium | reverse complement strand
TCGGGGAATTCATGCGCGTTCGGAAGGTCTCGACTATGACACGCAGAAGCCCGAAGCTCTCTTGGAGCGCATTGTCAAATTGTCCTCCAACGAAGGCGACCTCATTGCCGACTTCTTCTGCGGCTCAGGCACTACAATGGCCGTGGCGGAGAAGCTGGGCCGTCGCTGGGTCGGCTGTGACCTCTCCCGCTACGCCATACAGGTCTGCCGCAAGCGTCTGCTGGACATCCCCGACTGCAAGCCCTTTCAGGTGCTCAACCTGGGCAAGTACGAGCGCAGGCACTGGCAGGTAAACGTCCTCAACTCTCATCCTGAGCCCGTCGAAGGAGGCCGCCAGGAGGACGGCTCCAGGGCCATCGCCGACTATCTCCGCTTCATCGTCGCCCTCTATCACGCCGAGCCTGCAGGCGGCTACGCCCACCTCCACGGCCAGAAGGCGGGCCGCTGGGTGCACGTGGGCGCCGCCGACGCGCCAGTGACCCGGGCTGAAATCATGGACGCCGTGCGGGAGTGCCAGGCCAACCGCTACACCGCCCTGGACGTGCTGGGCTGGGAGTGGGAGATGGGCCTGCACGACACCGTCAGGGAGGAGGCGCGGCGCATGGGCGTTGACCTGCGGCTCCTGTTCATCCCCAGGGAGGTCATGGACAAGCGGGCGGTGGAGGCGGGCGACGTGCACTTCTACGAGCTGGCCTACCTCAAGACCGCCCTGCTTCAGGACAAACGGACGGTCACCGTGAAACTGGAGGACTTCATCATCCCCAACCCCGACCTGGTGCCCGACGAGGTGCGGAGCAAGGTCAAGAAGTGGTCGGACTACATAGACTTCTGGGCCGTGGACTGGAACTACCAGGGCGATACCTTCCACAATGAGTGGCAGACCTATCGTACTCGCAAGAGCCCGACGCTGCGGCTGGTCAGTGACCCGCACACCTACCCGGAGCGGGGCCAGTACCGCATCCTGGTCAAGGTGATAGACATCTTCGGCAACGATACGACGCAACTCCTGGAAGCGAAGGTCTAGCTGTGCTGGTGTTCGTGGACGAGTCCGAAGCGCCGAAGTCAGAGGAAATGGCCCTAGAAACAGTGATGCCCGCCGCCTATCCGGAGCGACCGGAACGAACGCCTGAAGCGCCAGTTCGGCAAACGGGCCAATTTCAACTATATACTACACACACACTTTACATCTGTCAAGTCGGCGGTTGTCAAGTGGTTTCTTCAGGCCCAGGAAAGCCGCCATGAAGGAAATGATGGCATGAACCGTCTGCTGTCGCCCTACTGTGTGCCCCAGCAACGCCGGCCCAGTAAAGCTGCCCTGGTACCGAGAATCCGCTCCGCCGTTGACCGGTGGCGCGCTGAGGGCTACCAAGGCGCTACCGATACCACCAAGCGCCTCCTTCAGTACTGGTTCCAGCAGGACCACAAGGTCGGGCGAAAGGGCAGGCCCCAGGAGTTCGGCTACTACTTCTGCCAGCGGGAGGCCATTGAGACCCTTATCTATCTCTACGAGGTACGTCAGCTTCGCTCTCTCTACGAGCTTGCCAGGAACTTCCCGCCGGAGCACCCCTTCCTCATCGCCCCTGGCGAAGACCGCTTCGCCCGCTATGTATTCAAGATGGCCACGGGTTCCGGCAAGACCAAGGTCATGAGCCTGGCCGTGGTCTGGTCCTACTTCAACGCCGTCTTCGAGCCCAACTCACCACTGCCCCGGACATTCCTCATCATCGCCCCCAACGTCATCGTCTACGAGCGGCTGAAGGTGGACTTCGCCAATGAATGCATATTCAAGGAAGACCCGCTCGTCCCTCCGGAGTGGCAGGGCCACTGGCAGATGAACGTGGTGTTGCGGGATAACCCATCGCCCGCTTCGACCCTGGGCGCTATCTACCTCACCAACGTCCAGCGGCTGTATGATGCCCCGGTGGACCGAGCGGCCCGAAACGAGACGCCGCAGATGACCGGGGTGCTGGGGCCGCCGGTGCGGGGGGATGCCGCCGTCACCGGCGAGGCCCTCCGCGACCTGGTGCTGCGGCACGGCGAGCTGATGGTGATAGACGACGAGGGCCACCACCTCCACAACGAAGACCTAGAATGGCACAAGGTTATCGTCGGCCTTCACGACAGGCTCCAGGCCCGGGGAGGGCCGGGGCTGGCTTGCCAGCTCGACTTTACGGCCACGCCCAAGCACCAGAACGGCGCTCTATTCCGGGAAATCGTCGTGGACTACCCCATAGCCCAGGCGGTGGAGGACGGCATCGTCAAGCGCCCCATCATGGGTGAGCTTTCCGGCGTTATCGAGCAGGAGAGCGGGAGGGCTTCGGTCAGGTATCGGGACCGGCTGACTGCAGGCATCCGGAAGTGGCGGGAGCTCCAAGAGCAGTTCCAGAAGACGGGCAAGAAGCCGGTGCTCTTCGTCATGACCGAAGATACCAAGGCCGCTGATGACATCGCCGACTGGCTCGAACAGCAGAAGGACTTTGCCGGGCACGTGCTCAACATTCATACCAACCGAAGCGGCGAGGTCGCCGAAACCAAGAGCAATCAACCCCTGATTGACCGGCTTCGCGACGCTGCACGCCAGGTGGACAGCGACGACAATCCTTATCGGGCCATCGTGAGCGTCTTGATGCTGCGTGAAGGCTGGGACGTGCGGAACGTGGTGGTCATCGTCCCCTTGCGCCCCTATACCGCTAAGGCACAGATCCTACCTGAGCAGACGCTGGGGCGCGGCCTCAGGCGCATGACGCTGCCCGCGTCAGGCACCGACGAGCAGGTTATCGTCATAGAGCACGAGGCGTTCAAGCCCTTCTGGAAGAATGAGCTTGAAGAGGAGGGACTCGATGTCGAGTGGGTGCCGGTGGATGTGGCTCGCCCCAACTTCAGACCTATCTACGTGGACAAGTCCAAGCTGGAGTATGATGTCGAGGTCCCCGTTCTGACCCCAGCCCTGGCGACATCAACGGCGGG
>JBFMDE010000099.1:0-2974 GCA_040754215.1 Chloroflexota bacterium | reverse complement strand
TCGATAAGCCCTCCAGCGGCAATTATATCAAGTAGAAACTCCGGGTAGGGCCTGGCGCTATACTTCTTGCTTCTAGTGACGTTCCTCACCTCGCCGGAGGAGAGGTCAACCTCGACCACGTCACCGCTCTCCGCCTCAGACGCCGCCTCAGGGCACTCCAGCAGCGGCAGGCCGATGTTGATGGCGTTGCGGAAGAAGATGCGGGCAAAGCCCGAAGCGATGACGCAGGAGATGCCGGAGACTTTGATCGCCACTGGGGCATGCTCCCGCGAAGAGCCGCAGCCGAAGTTGTCCATAGCCACCAGGATGTCCCCGGGCCCGACCCGCCGCACGAAGTCGCTGTCAATGTCCTCCATGCAGTGTCCTGCCAGCTCCCGGGCGTCCGAGACGTTCAGGTAGCGCGCCGGTATGATGGCATCGGTGTCCACGTTGGCCCCGTACTTATGCACCGTGCCCCGCAGCTTCATGCCCCGACCTCCTCAGGGCCCGCGACCCTGCCCAGCACGGCGCTGGCGGCGGCCACTGCCGGGCCTGCCAGGTACACCTCCGATTTCGCGCTGCCCATCCGGCCCACGAAGTTGCGGTTGGTGGTGGAAAGACACCTCTCGCCGGCGGCCAGCACACCCATGTAGCCACCGAGACACGGGCCGCACGTGGGAGTACTGACCACTGCACCCGCCTCGACCAGCCGCTCGACGATGCCCTCTCGCAACGCCTGAAGGTAGATGTCCTGAGTGCCGGGCAGCACTATGCAACGCAACCCGGGGTGAACCTTCCTATTCCCCAGCACCTGCGCCGCCACCCTGAGGTCCTCCATGCGCCCATTGGTACAGCTCCCGACCACTACCTGGTCCAGCTCGACCGTCCCCACCTGGCTGACGGGCCTGACGTTGGAGGGCAGCGAGGGGAAGGCGACCTGCGGCTCGAGGTCGGAGACGTCGAACTCGATGACCCGGGCATACCCTGCGTCGGGGTCCGGCTCGTAGGCCCTGAAGGCCCGCCGCGCCCGGCCCCTGACATATTCCAGTGTCTTGTCGTCCACCCGGAACAGCCCGGCCTTGGCGCCTGCCTCGATGGCCATGTTGGCCATGGTGAAGCGGCCGTCCATGGACAGCGCCTCAACGGCCTGGCCGGAGAACTCCATGGCAGAATACAGGGCACCGTCCACGCCGATGCGGCCAATGGTGTAGAGGATGAGGTCCTTGCCCCCGACCCAGCGGCGCAGCTCTCCGGAATAGACGAGCTTGATGCTCGCCGGCACCTTCATCCAGACCTCGCCGGTGGCCATGGCCACCGCTATGTCCGTGGAGCCCATGCCTGTGGCGAACGCGGAGAGGGCACCATAGGTACAGGTGTGCGAGTCCGCGCCGACGACCACGTCGCCGGGGAGCACCAGGCCCTGCTCCGGCAGGAGGACATGCTCGATGCCCGCCCTGCCCACCTCGAAGTAGACCAGGCCCTGCTCCCGTGAGAACTCGCGCACCTCTCTGCATTGCTCCGCCGAGGGGATGTCCTTGTTGGGTGTGAAGTGGTCGGGGACGATGACCACCTTCTGCGGGTCGAATACCCTGCCCACCCCCAGGCGACGGAACTCCCTGATCGCCAGAGGCGCAGTCACGTCATTCGCAAGGACCAGGTCAACCCTGACGTTTATGAACTCGCCCGGGCCGACCGTATCCCTGCCGCAATGGGCAGCGAGGAGCTTCTCTGCCAGATTCATCGCCTAGTCCCTGAAGCTGGGATGAATAGCCAATATCAGGAAACACAGTGCCGCGCTCACAGCCGCGATGACATACATCCCCAGGGCCGTCGCCATGCCTATGGCAGCCACCGTCCAGATGCTCGCGGCGGTGGTTATCCCGACCACGATGTCGGCTCGCTGTGCGCGAACAATGGCCCCAGCGCCGATGAAGCCGATGCCGGTAACCACCCCGGCCGCCACCCTGGCCGCCACCCTGGAAGGGTCCACCACCCCCGCACCAAAACCATGTACCGAGACAATGGTAAACACAGCCACCCCCAGGGCCACCAGGGCATGGGTACGGAAACCAGCGGGCTTCTTCGCTCGCTCACGCTGGTAACCTATGGCCGCCCCCAATAGCGCGGCCATCACCAGTCGCAACGCTATCTCCAGTTGAAGGTTCAATGCCTGTTACCCACCTCCCACCGCTCAGGCCTTGCTCCTGGCCAGGAGCAACCGGTTCAGGGCGTTCATATACGCCTTGGCACAGGCCACGATTATGTCAGTGGAGGCACCCCGCCCGGTGTAGGTGATGCCGTCGCTCTCTATCCGGATCAGCACCTCGCCGATAGCGTCAATGCCCTCGGTAACGCTCTTGACCGTGAACTCCGTCAGCCTGTTGGGCACCTTCACGATGCGGTTGATGGCCTTGTAGACCGCGTCCACCGGCCCGGTGCCCAGGGCAGCGTCAGCCAGTGTCTGGCCGTCCGGGCCGATGAGCTTCACCGTGGCCGTGGGGATACTGTGGTCGCCGCAGGAGACCTCCACGTGCTCCAGGTGATACGCCTCAGCCACGGTGTGCCGCTCCTGGGCCACTATGGACTCGATATCCCGGTCGTTGACCTCCTTCTTCTTATCGGCGACCTCTTTGAAGGCAAGGAAGGCCCGGTTGAGGGCCTCCTCGCTCAGGGAGTAGCCCAGCTCTGATAGCCGTTCCCTGAAGCCGTGCTTCCCGCTGAGCTTCCCCAGGACCAGGCTGCTTCCGGGTATGCCCACGTCCCTGGGGTCCATGATCTCATAGGTCAGGGCCTTCTTGATCACCCCGTCCTGGTGGATGCCCGACATGTGACGGAAGGCGTTGCCGCCCACGATGGCCTTGTTGGGTTGGACCACGAACCCGGTCAGCTCGCTGACCAGGCGGCTGGCCCTGTATATCTGGGAGGCGTCAATGCCCGTGACCAGGTCGAAGAAGTCCTTCCTGGTCCTCAGCGCCATGACTATCTCTTCGAGGGA
>JBFMDE010000098.1:0-3006 GCA_040754215.1 Chloroflexota bacterium | reverse complement strand
GGCGGAGCTAGAGAAGAAGTGTTGCCTGTTTGGGGAATGCGAGAAGGCGTGTCCGGAGAAGATACCGGTGACGGAGATGATGGTGGCGGCGTATGCACAGAAGGCCCCCAACGACAAGTTCCTCTTCCGTGCAGGAAGGGTCTTCGCCACCAACTCCGAGGTACGCGCCTACGGGTATACCGCGTTCCCCGGCAACTGCCCAGGGTGGTTTGCGCTGGTTGGTTGTGGTCGTGCCAACCCGGACGATGTGCAGTGGATGGCCAACGAGCTGGCGTCGCGAAACGCCATCCTCACCATGTACGGCTGTGTGGCAGGCGATGTAGCGCACTACTATGATGCGGAGGACCGGAAGTGGTTCATGCAGAAGTACCCCTTCTGGCTCCAGCCGCGGGCCGCAGCCAACATGGGGGGGTGCTCGGCGTGCATGTCGCTGCCCGGGGTGACGATGAAGTACTCCCGCGGCGGCACCGGCGTCTGCACCGTGGCCAACTACGTGGAGAACGTGGACGAGGCCCAGCCCATCTTCGTCTCTGGCACCATGGTCTGGGGCCCGCTGCCGGAGAGGATGTACGCCATAGTGAGGGCACTGGTCAGGTCTGGCCAGCCGGTAGTAGTCGGCCCGCTCTCCGGCCTGGAGAAGAAGTGGAAGGGCATCATGCCGGGCAACAAGTGGGACTGGAAGCGGTACTACAGCTACGATGCCCTGGCCCGGAAGAAGAGGGTTGTGGAGCCCTTCCCCAAGCACCTCATCATGGTGGCTGAGACCAAGGAAGAGGCGGTGAACCTGGCCTGCGGCTACGAGATGATGGTGATGACGCCCTTCATCATGCGCATGGCCGTGCTGGAGGCCTGGCTGGAGACCCACGAGAGGGTATGGAAGGAGCTACCTGACGACTGGTACAAGTACATCAGGAGCCTTACCGACCTGCCCGTGGTGCACCGCATGCGCCTGGTGGTGGAGTTGATCAGCAAGCATGGCTGGACGCTGGATGGCCTGCAGGTGACCGGAATCCCGCACCCCGATGGCAGGAAGCTGCCGCAGAAGGAGTTCATCAGGGAGTACAGCGCCATCACGCTGTCCAACACCAAGAATCCTCGCTTCTTCATCAGGCCGAAGGAAAGGAGACTGCCATGAGCGTCATGAAACCCAAGGACCTGGCCAAGTACGTCAGGGGGAAGAAGAACCCCCTCTTGATCACGGGAGCGCTGTGCGACGAGCTCGATTTCCCGGAGGCCAAGCGCAAGCTGCTTGACTATGCCGTGGAGATCAACAGGAAGATGAAGGACCGCCCCATCGCCGCCACCGGCAACACGGTGGTCGGCCTGAAGGAGCGTGGCATCACAGTTGCCAGGACCAAGAAGTCCTGGGTAGGGGAACTCGTGGCCTATACCCGTGACCCGTGGATGGAACCGTTCTTCAAGGAACGACCGGATGCCATGGTCTTCCTCGGCTATACCACCGGTGCTCTCAACTGGCTGTGCTCCATGGCGAAGGACATGGAGACGGTGGCGCTGGGCTACCAGGCTGTGCCTGAGGCTACTCAGTCACTTCCCGACACGGTGTCGTTCCGCGAGTACCAGAAGAACCTTGAGGAGTTCATCAAGGCCCTATGACGCAGGAGGTCGGACCCAAGGTAACGTCGGGGGAGTTCCGGGCGTATGAGACCAGCCTTGAGGAGGTGCGCAGGGGAACGGAGATGTTCCTGCGTGCCGTGGGCTATGAGATGCCCGAGCCCCAGTACCTTGGGTTCGTTCGTCCTGACTTCCATGCCCGGCGACGGGATGGCGAGCACAGCTACGAGGTGGTGCTTGTCCTGGAGCCGGGCATAGAGAAGGCCGTGGACGGCTTCATCAAGCTGGCGGCGATGAAGGCGGCGAAAGGCAGCGGGCCGGACTATGGGGTGGTGTTGCCGCCGATAAACGAGTACCTGCTCCTGGAGTGGCTCCAGGATGAGAAGGGCAGGAACTTCTACGAGCTGAAGAGGCAGGACTTCATGCTGTGGATGTACAACCCTGCGGAGGAGGCGATGTGGTGCTGGGTTGGCGGGCCGCGGGACAAGATGTTCGCCCAGCATTTCGTCTTGCCGGGCTTTTCGCCCGATGTCATCGTCGGACAGCGGCTGTCCTGGGTCCTGGAGGAAGAGCTGAAGGAAGAAGAGCTTTAGCAGCGGGCTGGGGGTTCTCCCAGTTCGAGGTCTCGCATAGTCTCAAAGCCCCCGGAGTTGATTCGGGGGTTTTGGTTTTAGTTGGGGGTAGCTATATGGAAGAAGACAAGTCTGAAACGAAGTGGATTGCCCGAGTGGGCAAAGGGATGGAGCTGGACATCAGGAGCGTGGTCCGGGACCTCAAGGGGGCTGACCTGGACGCGCTGAAGGAAGTGCTGGAGCAGGATGCGGTGGAGATGCGCCTCAAGACCATCTGCGAGTTCAGGATGAGCCCTTTTGCGGATGCGTCCGATATCGCTGAGTGGGACAAGGATGTACTCCTCGCTACCTGGCCACCGTTGTACGCACACGGGATGGGCTTGTGCGAGGATTGCCCCGATGGTCCCTGCCAGCTTGATGTGAGCGCGGGCAAGTGCGGCCTGAGCAGGGAGGCGTACCAGGCGCGGCTGGGCCTGCGTGCTGCCTGTGGAGGCTGTGCCAGCCAGGTCGCTGTTGCGGAGAGGGCCCTGGACTATGCCATCAAGGCGTTTGGGAGCGGGCAGCCGGTGAACCTGGGCAAGTTCATGGATGTGACCGACTTCACCTGGATCGGGGCGATGTGCGGGTTCTATCCAAAGCACCTGGGCCACCTTCGCCGTGCCTTGTCCTATGTTGAGGCCCAGTTGACAAAGGCATTGCAGGCCAGCAAGCAGGTTGTGGACGATGTAGCCGAGCTAGAGGCGCAGGCGATGCATGCGGGGACGATGCTGTTCATCGGGCAGGAGGTACTGGAGCTGATCAAGGTATCGCTGTTTGGTTTTTCCACGGCGGGGAACCTGAGTCTGGCGGATGTAGCGTGGTA
>JBFMDE010000097.1:0-3104 GCA_040754215.1 Chloroflexota bacterium | reverse complement strand
GGCGCTCGACTATGCTTGTCTCAGTAGTCGGAGCACCTGGCCCAATCTGGGGGCTTTGCCATACATCAACAGGAAGACCCTGAACATCTTCGCCGCCAGCAGAAGGCCGCCGACTATCCCAAGCACCAGCAGGCATATGCTCACTGCCAGCTCCCAGGCCGGAATCTCGGACATGCCCATTCGAACGAATACGGACATCGGGGCCGTGATGGGAATCAGGGTGAGGACTGTGCCGACCACATGGTCCGGGTGGTCCCGGAGAAAGATGGTAGCTACGTAGAAGGGCAGGATTGCCGGCAAAATGAAGGCGACTGACCATTGAGAACTCTCCCTGGCATTGGCTCCCATGGCGCCAGCGCCTGCCTGAAGTACGGCGAAGAACAGATAGCCGAGGACAAAATACACAATGCCCAGAACAAGAATGTTGTCTGGTATCTGAACCGTGGCGAACATGCCGCCCACCGCGCTTCCGGCCAGCCCTACCAAGAACACGATGGAAAGCAGCCAGACTATTATCTGCACCAGGCCGGCGGCGCCCAGACCCAGCACCTTGCCAATGAGCAGTTGCGTGGTGGAGACAGATGAAAGCAGCACCTCCATTATCCGGTTCTCTTTCTCCTCTCCCAATCCCTGAATCAGGTATCCGGAGGAGGAGCCAATGGCCATGATCAACAGAAAGCCGAAGACCATTGGCACGAAGAAAGCAGCGAAACCTCCCTGGTCACTCGCTACCCCACCGGTCTCATCGAGCCTGATGCTGCTGATGCTGATGGGGTTCTTGACCCTTTCGGCTATCTCCGGCGTGGTCTGTCCTCCGAGCAGATTGCTCTGCAAGAACAGTCTCATCGCCTGAGACGTGTCACCTCGGATTTCCAGCTCTTTTTGCGTATGGTACCTGAGTATCAGGCCATTCTTGAGGTAGTCGGCGGGGACCACGAAATACTCCTCGATGTCTTCAGCCAGCAGGGCTTTCGTAGCCTCATCTCGTGTCTCATACGGGGTCAACGTGATATGCTTGACCTCGCTGGCATGATTGTCAAACCCGCCGAACTCGTCCACGTAGCCGACCACCGTCGCGTCGGCCGGGCTGGGAGGCCGGGCGCCCTGCGTAAGCTGATGGATACCGATGGCTGTGAAGCCAATCAGGGGGAAGAGGAGGGTCAAAATGAGGAAGCCCTTCCTCTTTATCGTGGTGATGAACTCGTGTCTCAATATCAGCAGCGTCTTGTTCATTCGCTTTCGTCCACCACCTGAAGGAATATGTCGTGCAGCGATGGGGTTGACACCTCGAAACGGCTGACCTTGATTCCCCGGCCCACCAGTTCCTCCAGGACATGGTGGGGCGACATCTTCCCATCCAAAAACAGCTCCGTGCCGTGTTTCCCTTGTCGTCTTCCAGCTACACCTTCCAGTTCGGGCAGTTCTCCCTCATGTTCCACGGAGACGGAGTTGTCCCGGTACCTGGACCTGATATCAGCCAGTTCCCCGTAGAGGACGCCACGCCCCTTGTTTATCATGAATATCCTGTCGCACAGTTCCTCGACCTCGTTCATGCGGTGAGTGCTCATGACAATGGCCTTGTCCTGTGTCCTCAACTCGAAGACTATCTCTTTTAGCAGCTCGGTATTGACCGGGTCCAGGTTGGCGAAAGGCTCATCCAGAATGACCAGAGTGGGGTCATGCATGATGGCGGTCAGAAACTGAACGATCTGCCCCATGCCACGGCTCAGTTCCTCGACCCTCTTCCTCTTGTGCGCCAGCATGCCGACCCGCTCAAGCAACTCATCGGCCCTGCTGTGTGCTCTCCGGGGTTCAACGCCCTTTAAGGAGGCCAGGTAGCACAGAGAATCGAAGACGGTCAGTTTCTTGTACAGCCCTCTTTCCTCAGGCAGATACCCGATCTTGTTCTTTGTCTGCTCAGTCAAGCCTTTTCCCAAGACCTTCACCTGGCCGGCATCGGGCTTGATGATGTCCATCATCATCCTGATCGTGGTTGTCTTGCCCGCCCCGTTGGGGCCAATGAGGCCGAAAATCTCGCCCCGCTTCACATCGAAGGAGATGCTATCCACCACCCTGGCGCTGCCGAAAGACTTGCTTACTTCTGAAAGCTCGACTGCATTCATACCTTTGCTGCAAAACCCATCACGTCGTTCGGTGTCCCGGTCAATGCCAAACACCGACGCCCTACCCCGACTTCTTCCTCACCCAGAGGTCGAGGGAGCTGACCTCTCCCACGCCCTTTAGCGCGGAGACCATGCCCTCCATGGTGCTGGCGATGAACTGCGCCACGAAGGGGCTGAGACGGACGGGGACGCCGTTGACGAAAAGGCCCACATCCACGTCGTCCCGCGAGGACAGCAGCTTGCGCACGATGAGGTCGGCCACGCCACCGACATCATCCCAGGAGAACTGCGGCGCCGCAACATTCAGCTTCTCATCACTGACCACGGCCATGAGCCCATGCCGGTCTGAGAGCAGCCCCCGGCCAAGCTCCCGCCGGTGCACCTCTATCCTGGGCACCCCGGCCTCGTGGAACCCCTCCACCAGGATGATGTCGTAGTCCCCACCCACGAATCGGAGCGCACCGTCCAGGGAGAGATCCTTCCCCACCAGGGTACTGGTCATCACCCGGCTCGGCGTAGACAGCACAATCTGGTCGCTCCCCGCCGCAGCCAGCCGCCAGCTATCCTTGCCCGGATGGTCCCACTCCACATCCTTGTCGGTATGCTTGATGGCTGCCACCCTGTAGCCGCGCCCCTTGAGCTCCGGCACAAGCCGTTCCAGCAGGGTGGTCTTCCCACTCCCGGAGTGACCCGCGATACAAACTACTGGTATCATACTCGTCTCCCTTCGACAAGCTCAGGACAGGCCCTTCGACAAGCCCTTCGACAGGCTCAGGGCAAGACTCAGGACAGGCCCTTTCAAGACTGCTCTTCGTTCCAGTCGGGCATCAGCACCCGCACCGTGTCACCGGCACGCGCCTCTTTCACCTCCTCCGGTATCACCGCCAGCCCGTTGGACTGGGCCATGGAGGTCAGCACGCCGGAGCCCTGCGGCCCGGTCACCCGCGCCACATACCCGCCCCCCTCCCTGGTCACTTTCAC
>JBFMDE010000096.1:0-3115 GCA_040754215.1 Chloroflexota bacterium | reverse complement strand
GGCTACACCAGGTTGAAGACCGAGCTGGAATCCCTGGAAGAACAGCGTCCGCATGTGGTAGAGGAGATCCGCAAGGCCGCAGCCGACAAGGACTTCCGCGAAAATGCCCCCCTGCAGGCAGCCAGGGAGCAGCAGGGTTACCTGGAGGGGCGAATCCGCGAGCTCGAGGCTACGCTGAAATCGGCCAAAGTGGTGTCCGAGCAGAAGAGGGAACGCATAGACGCAGGCGACTGTGTGCTGCTCCACGACCTGGCATCAGGGGATGAGCTCAGCGTGACACTGGTGTACGCCACCGAGGCCAACCCCGCCCTGGGCAGGATATCAATGGCCTCGCCTATGGGGAAAGCACTCCTCGGACATGCTCAGGGCGACATCGTGGAAGTAGCCGCCCCTGCCGGCCAGTTGCGCTACCGCGTAGCCGGAGTCAACACAAGCCAGGCGTCACCCGCGACGGAATAGCCGCAGAAACCGGTCCTGGTACTCCTCAAACAGGTCCCAGGCATCCAACTCTGCCTTCAACTCACTGGGGTCGGCTTCCCCGCGCTCCACCCTGCTGAAGAGCTCCTCGATCGTCACCCGGGCATCCTGGGGCACGCCACGTCGGTCAATGCTGAGCAACCCTTTCTGGTAGAGCTCCATGACATTGCTACGCAGCGACTGCCTGGCCACATCGTGCACCAGTTTCATGAGCGATACGTCCCACAGCTCATCCACGCCTCTGACTATGGCCGACAAGGGGTCCCTGTCGCGGTCCACGACATCATTCAGGCGAGAGACCACCGCCTCCACCGACCCGGACACGATGTTGACACCCCCGGTCTCGTTCCGGTAGCGGTACAGCAGCCCCGGCTCGTTGGAGCCGTAGCGCCGCATGATGTACTCAGCATACTCCTTGCCGTGCTCAAAGCCCTCGAACATGTTGGCCAGATAGAAGGGGGTCACGATCTTCGGCTTTTCCGCAATGACCCTGCCGTCCCTGACCACCGTCTCTTCAGCTTTCCCCGCCAGGTCTTCAAGCTCAGAATAAGACGGCTCAGTCACCAGGTAGTAGCGGATGTTGGTTACGCCGAAGGTGGCGAGGTCTTGCTTCGGCGGCCTCACTACCTGGGTGCGCTCTATCGCGTGCTGTATCCTCTGGTCAAAATCCGTCACAGCGTCCCGGTCCTGCTCCCCAGTACCCTCTACAGGGGGCAATATTATTGTATCAGAAAGACCCGGGCATTGTAGGCCAGAAAGACCTTTGCTATACTCCGCACGGAGTTGTCTGCCCTTGAGTCCTTTGAACAGGCTGCAACAGGTCCTCGGAGTGACATTCCACAATGCTGAGTTGCTGGAACAGGCGCTGGTGCACGGTTCCTTCCTCAACGAGAATCCGGGGTTCCCTCTTCCTTCCAATGAGCGTCTGGAGTTTCTCGGCGACGCCGTGCTCAGCCTGGTGGTAGGTGAGACACTGTACCAGAGGTTCCCCGAGCTACCGGAGGGGAGCCTTACCAGGATGCGTTCGGGGCTGGTGTGCCAGGAGACACTGCACAAGGTGGCGACGGAGCTAGGCGTGGGCGAATACCTCCGCCTGGGACAGGGCGAAGACATGAGCGGCGGCAGGTCCAAGCCCTCCAACCTCGCCGCCGCACTGGAGGCGGTGGTCGGGGCCATATACCTGGACCAGGGCCTGGAGGCTGCGCGCGACTTCACCCTCAGGCTGCTCGGCGATGAGGTCGAGGCGCAGAGCCCGGATGCGCCCGTTGACTACAAGTCCCAGCTCCAGGAGTTCCTCCACTCTCAGAAGCGGCCAGCGCCGACGTACAGGGTCGTCGAGACCAGCGGCCCTGACCACGCCAGGACGTTCACTACAGAGGTCCTGGAGGGAGACACCGTCCACGGCCATGGCTCCGGGCACAGCAAGAAGAGCGCCGAGATGGCCGCCGCACGCGCTGCCCTGGAAAAGCTACAGAGGGGCAGGGGTGTGGGTTGCTAAACAGCCTCATTTACAGCACAGGTCGGCTCTGCTACACTTTTCCAAGGAGTCCTCGTCCAGAGAGTCTGTTTTTGAACGGTCTCAGATACGCCCGGAGGTGATACCATGGGCACTCGCGACTTCAGGTGGAGAGAGAAGAAGAAGCCTAAGAAGGACGCCAAGAAGTCGGCCATCATCCCCCAGCTCACACAGCCAGTGGAGGTTGAGGTGGTGAAGAGACACCGGAAGAAGGAAGAGGAGTCCCCCGAAGAGTAAGCACAACGTGGCAACCTACGAGGAGCTTGCCCGTAGCGGCGAGCTCAGGCGAAGGGTGGAACAGGCGTGGGCGCTGCTGGAGAATTGCCACGTGTGCCCGCGCCACTGCGACGTCAACCGCCTTCAGGGAGGGATGGGGAAGTGCCGCACTGCGGCAAGGGCGGTGGTCTCCAGCTTCAGCCCGCACTTCGGCGAGGAGAGGCCCCTGGTAGGCAGGCACGGCTCCGGCACCATCTTCTTCACCCACTGCAACCTGCGTTGCGTCTTCTGCCAGAACTACAGCATAAGCCAGCTCGGCGAGGGAGAAGAGGTCTCAATGGAGGAACTGGCGAGGATGATGCTCTCCCTCCAGGCTATGGGCTGCCACAACATCAACCTGGTGAGCCCAACACACGTCGTCCCTCAAATACTGAAAGCCCTCGAGGTAGCCTCGGCCCGGGGGTTGAGAGTCCCACTGGTCTATAACTCGGGCGGGTATGATGCCGTGGAAACGCTACGGGTACTCGACGGCGTGGTGGACATCTACATGCCCGACATGAAGTACGCGGACGAGGCCATCGCCGAGGAGCTGTCGGGGGTAAAGGACTACCCCCGAACCAACCAGGCGGCGGTAAAGGAGATGCACCGCCAGGTCGGAGACCTCCAGGTGGGCGAGGACGGTGTGGCCACGCGCGGGCTGCTGGTGCGGCACCTGGTGCTGCCCCACGACCTCGCAGGGACCGCCCGGGTAGTGCGCCACCTGGCCCAGCAAATCTCAGCGAACACCTACGTCAACATCATGGCCCAGTACCGCCCCTGCCATCAGGCATACAGGTACCCCAAGCTCTCCCGTCCGTTGACCCGCGAGGAGTACCTCCGCGCCCTCCTCGAGGCGAAGAGGGCAGG
>JBFMDE010000095.1:0-3238 GCA_040754215.1 Chloroflexota bacterium | reverse complement strand
GTCGGGGTGGCCGGATTCGAACCGGCGACCACCTGAACCCCATTCAGGTGCGCTACCAGGCTGCGCTACACCCCGTCTTCGCAGATATGCTATACTATCACAGTCCTATTTCTGGCGCAATTTGTGCGCGAAGGACCCATAGCAAGTCCGCTGAGCCGCCGTTAGTCACCGTTTTTTGTTGGAGGAGCCCCCATTGCCGAAGAAGCGCGGAGAAGGCAAGCCCGAACGCTACGTCTCCAAACACCAACTGTCGAAATGGCAACGTCAGAAGCGCCTCCAGAACATCATCATAGGCATCGGCATCCTGACTATCGTTGTCGTCGCCGCCATCGTGGGCTGGGGCCTGTTCAACAGCGAGGTGCGGCCCTACATCCGGAAGGCGGTCAGGGTCAACGACGTTACCTTTAACATGCGCTACTACATAAATACGCTCCGCATCTATTGGGGGACGGGGCAGAGTGGTGTATCCGATAGCTGGCTCGCGGACTATGTGGAAATGCAGATACAGCAGCAGGAGCTCATCCGGCAGGGGGCGCTCGCCCTGGGGGTCCAGGTTGACCGCGGGAAGGTGGAGGCAGAGCTGAAGAAGTCGGGCGTGTCTGTCACCAGGGAGCAGGTGGACGCAATAGCCGCCAGTGACCTGGTGGACAAGCTGCGCGACGAGCACTTCAAATCGCAGATCCCAGCAAGCCAGCCGCAGTTCAACGCGCTGGCGATGCTGCTCGAGGACGAGGAGACGGCGCAAGGGGTGAAAGCCAGGCTGGAGGCCGGAGAGGAGTTCGCCGCGCTGGCTGAGGAGCTCTCCGTGGAGTCGGTGACCCAGGCCAAGAAGGGCGAGTTGGGATGGATGACCGGCCATGTGGCGGACCTGCTGCTGCAGAGCTCTAAGTTCGGCGAGATAGCCTCCGGAGCTGAGGTAGGTTTATTGACCGGCCCGGCCTACGACGACAGCATGAGCAAGAATGTGGGCTACTGGGTGGTCAAGGTGGTGGAAAAGGCGGGAGACCCGGAAAATCAAGACGACCCACTGAGGGTACATGCCTCGGGCATCCTGCTGGGCAGTGAGGGTGAGGCCAGGGCGGTGAAGGAGAGGCTTGTGGCGGGAGCAGACTTCCCCTCGCTGGCCAAGGAGCTGTCACAGGACACGGCGAGCAAGGAAGAGGGCGGAGACCTGGGGTGGTTCTACAAAGACCAGAGTAGCGGGGATTTCCAGGAAGCACTGTTCACGCTCCCCCTGGGTGAGGTGAGCGGGCCACTGCGTGACGGCTACCAGCAGACCAAGGGGGGTTACTGGCTGCTGAAGGTGGTGGAGAGGGAAGAGAGCCGCCCGCTCTCGGATGAGCACCTGAGTATGCTCGTCGGGGAGGCGCTGAACAACTGGGTGGAGGGCCTTTACGAGGACCCGAAGAATAAGGTGGAGAGCTTCCTTGACGAGGAGATGAAGGCATTTGCGTTGAGGGAGGTCCGTGGCTACTAGGTATTGTGAGGTGTGGCATGGAGGAGTCGAGGTCGCATGAAGAAAAATGAGATTGGCATCGGACTGCTGGGGCTGGGTGTGGTGGGGGGCGGGGTCGCCCGCGTGCTGCTGGAGAAGGCCCGGGTGCTTTCCCGGCAGGTGGGCTGTCCGCTGGTGTTGAAGAAGGTGCTGGTGCGGGACATACACAAGTCACGGTCGGTGTCGGTGGAGCCTTCACTGGTCACCACAGAGCCTGAGGAGGTGCTGGGCCACCCTGGTGTGGACGTGGTGGTGGAGTTGATGGGTGGTGAGAGCGCGGCGCTGAGCTGCATCCAGGGCGCTCTCTCCCGCGGGCGGCACGTGGTCACCGCGAACAAGGAGGTCATCGCCAGGCACGGCCCCAGCCTGCTCTCCCTGGCCCAGAAGAACGGGGTCGAGCTTCGCTTCGAGGCCAGCGTCGGCGGCGGCATCCCCTTGGTCGAGCCTTTCCAGCGCGACCTGGTGGCCAATGACGTTTCCGCCATCCATTCCATCCTGAACGGGACCACCAACTACATACTCACCAGGATGTCCGAGGACGGCATGGACTTCTCCCTTGCCCTCAAGCAAGCGCAGGAGCGCGGCTACGCAGAGCCCGACCCCAGCTATGACATCGAGGGCATCGATGCTACCTTCAAGCTCGCCATACTGGCGAGCCTGGCCTTCCGCTCCTGGGTGGACCCGCAGATGGTGTTCTCCGAGGGTATATCCCACCTGGAGGCCAAGGACTTCCGCTATGCCAGGGAGCTTGGCTATGCCATCAAGCTGCTGGCGATCGCCAAGCGTGGCCAGGACTCGGTCGAGGCGCGCGTGCATCCCGTTCTGGTCGCGGAGGACTCGCTGCTGGCACAGGTCCGTGGGGTGTATAACGCGGTCCAGGTCGAGGGCGACCTTGTGGGCCGGGTGATACTGTACGGGAGGGGCGCCGGCGCCCAGCCAACATCCAGCGCTGTGGTAGCCGACATCGTGGCTGTGGCGCGGAACATCTTCTCGCGCGTCATGCCGGCGCGAGTGCTCAACCTCGAGGAGCGGCTCAGGGTCAGACCCATGAGCGAGGTCGAGACCCGGTACTACATGAGGATGAACGTGGCCGACCAGCCAGGAGTGCTGGCACAGATATCGAAGGTGCTCGGGGACAACCGTATCAGCATCTCACAGGTGATACAGAAGGAGACCGACGAGTCGTCTCAGAGCGCCGAGATCGTCATCATGACCCACGTGGCCAGGGAGGAAGCCATGCAGCGCGCACTGGTGGAGCTCAAGGGCCTGGGTGTGGTGAGGGAGATAAACAACTTCATCCGGGTGGACTCGTCCTGAGTCCATCGAAGGAAACCTGACTATGCCGCGCCTGAGCATACTGGAGCGATACCGCCAGTTCCTCCCCCTGACGCCCGCCACTCCCTTGATAACCATGGGTGAGGCGGATACCCCTCTGGTGAGGTCGCGCCGGCTGGAGAAGGAGCTGGGCGTTGGTGAGCTGTACTTCAAGCTGGAGGGCTGCAACCCCACCGGCTCCTTCAAGGACCGTGGCATGGTGCTTGCCTTCGCCAAGGCGATGGAGGCGGGTAACACCGCGGTGGTCTGCGCCTCCACAGGCAACACCAGCGCCTCGGCTGCGGCATATGGAGCGCGTTTCGGGCTGCGGACGGTGGTGGTGGTCCCCCAGGGCAAGATCGCTCAGGGGAAACTGGCCCAGGCCATCGTTTATGGGGCGAAGATACTCGCTATCCAGGGCAACTTCGA
>JBFMDE010000094.1:0-3389 GCA_040754215.1 Chloroflexota bacterium | reverse complement strand
TCCCTGTTTTCATCGAGTCTTGAGAACCAGTCGTGGGGGAATGAGTCGCTCGGAGTTGCATCAACGCCTGTTGGCGGATTTCCCTTGCACCAGTATAAGAGCGCAAGCAAGAACCGGAAGATGGCCACGCGGTCCATCGGATTGCTCGCTGCGACTTGCCGGATGCGGTCAGCTTGCGTCAGAGCCTCTTTGATGCCCGCGTGGCTGAGCCTTCCATCACTCCATAGAACGGGAATCCACGGTTCCTCAAGCAGATTGTAGCTCAAGGTCTTGGCCTCCTGGGCTCCAAGTCATTTGTTCTTCTTGTTCGAAATCTGGGTCCTTCTGGTCTTAGCGACGCTAAGGCTAAGACTTTCTATACGAGTCTTCAGACTCGATACTTCGGCTTCCAGAGGAAGTGCTCTCTGCCTGCGCCCGGCTCCTTACTGGATTTTGCCCAGAAGAGTAGTAGGTCGTCCCCCATGCTGCCCCCAGCTCGTGAGATGGCGCCCGGAGTGATTGGGAGAACCACCCCACCCGCCGCCTATTGTAGCGCTAGCGCAGCCCGCTGTCACCATCCCGCAAGGGCCCTGTCCGTGCGGCTGAGGGCAGCCCTGCGTCGGTAGTAGTCCACCAGCCTGCTGAGGCTCCGGGCGGCCCTGGTCACTGAGGCGTACACCGGGATGCCGGCGGCTACCAGACGCTGGCGCTGCTCGGCCAGCAGGCGCCAGCGCCAGTCCTGGAGCTCCTGCCCGCCGAGCTCACCAGCCCCCAGGACAACGGCCAGGGGCTTGGTCCGCTTGCGCCACACCTCGATGAAGTCGTCCGCCTCCGTCTGCAATAGCCTGGTCATGCCCTCCTGTCCGAAAGGGGCGTCTTCCGTGATGTTGGCGATGATGAAGTCGAACTCTGGCAAGGGGGCCATGACCTTGAGTATCTTGCCGGTATCAATGGGCGCTCCCTGCATGATGGAGCGGTCGGCGGGGTTGCCCAGCCAGTCCCAGAGGTCGGGAGCAATCGCCTTTAGCTCCTCCCTGGCCTTCTGCGGCAGGGGTGGCAGCTCCAGCCCCGCGCTTTCACATTCGTCTGCCGAGAGCACGCTCTTCCCCCCTCCCCCTCCTACCACCCCGACCCTCTTCCCCGTGGTTGGCGGCAGGAAGCGGAAAGCAACGACGAGGTCAATAAGGTCTTCCAGTGTCTCGGCAGGCACGGCTCCCGCCTGTCTGACCGCCGTCTCCCAGACCTCGCTGGAGCCAGTCAGGGATGCGGTATGCGAGAAGCAGGCCCTGGCGGCACCTGCTCCACCCTTGCCCCCCTTGAGCGCCACCACAGGCTTGGTGCTGGCTGCGTTCTTCAGCGAACGAAGGAACCTCCTCCCCTCCTTCACCCCTTCGATGTAGGCGGCGATGACGGTTGTATTGGTGTCCTGGGAGAGGTAGTCCAGGAAGTCTGACTCGTCGAGGTCCAGGGCGTTGCCATAGCTGATGACCTTGCTGAAGCGGAGGCCGCGCAGCGCCCCATAGCGGACGAACTCGCCGGAGGCGCCGCCGCTCTGAAAGAGTCCCCCTACAGGGCCCGGCTCTATGGGGAGGTCGTAGCCGAAGGATATCCCCTGCCCTGGGTGGTATAACCCCATGCAGTTAGGCCCGATGAGCCGGACGTCGTGTATCCTGGCCTGGCACAGTATCTCCGCCTCCAGCTCGTGCGCCTGGGCGCGGCCGGTCTCGGTGAGGCGCCCGGTGAAGAGGTGTGCCACCCTGACATCCCTGGTACGGCACTCGCGGAGCAGGTCGGGGATGAGCTGCGCCGGGATGCAGCAAACGACGTAGTCAATGGGGCCCGGTATGTCGCTGAGGCGGTGGTAGGCCGGAAATCCCTGGACTGACTCTTCCCCGGGGTTGACCGGGTAGATGTTGCCGGCGAAGCCGTAGCGCGTGAGGTGGCGCAGGAAGTGGTAGCCGAAGGACATGGGGTTGTTGGAGGCCCCGACTACCGCGATGGCACGGGGATGGAATGCCCTTTCCAGTAGCTGGACCAGCCCGGCGTCCATCAGCCAGTCACCTGGAGCTCATCGGTGCTCCCCATGGCCGAAGTATAGCATGGGGCAGCCCCACCCTGTCACCTTGACAACTTATGTGGGCCTCACTATGCTCTGGCCGAGTGTTCCCCCCTTCATCGAAGCTGGCGCGTCCGGGGTGTAGATATGGAACAGTGGCGCGAGCACTACCAGAGAAGGATGGTGACCGCTGAGGAGGCGGCAAAGGTGGTCGCCTCCGGAAATCGCGTTGCCATAACCGCCGGCAGGGAGCCGCTGGCCATCGGGCTGGCGCTGGCCGCTCGCCTTGGCGAGTTGAAGGGCGTGGAGCTGTTTGTGCCTACGCCCACGTTCGACTTTGGCTGGTTTGACGCTGGCTGGGAGGACTCCTTCAATCTCAGCGTGGGCTATGTGTTCCCCCGTGGCGTGGCCACCGAGGCCATGAGGGAGAGGAGATGCGACTACGTGGTAGGTGGACTGAGGTTGTGGTGGGAATTCCCCCAGACGCGCGAGGTGGACGTGCTGCTGGCCGAGGTGTCCCCACCCGATAGCCACGGTTTTTGCAGCTTTGGGGCTTCCCTGTATGACAAGAGGAGCTGGGCGCGGGGGGCCAGGGTCGTCCTGGCGGAGGTAAACGACCGTCTCATCCGCACCCGGGGGGACAACTTCATCCATGTCTCCGGGATAGACTACTTCGTCCAACACCCTCGTACGGGGCGTGAGCCCGGGCAGGTGGACCAGGCGGGACGGCCCCTGGGAGAGGCCCCTCCCCATGCCCGCCCTATCGCCGAGCTGGTGTCCACCCTGGTACAGGACGGCGACACCGTCCAGATAGGGACTGGTGGCACAGCGGAGTCCCTGGTGCGGGCCGGGCTGCTGCACTCCAGGCAGGACATAGGCTGGCACTCCGAGGTGACGCCGGGCGGCATAATCAGGCTGGTCAGGGAAGGGGTCATCACGGGCAAGAAGAAGACGATAGACAGGGGAAAGGCTGTGGCCACGGCCATCGGCGGGGGCTCGAGAGAGGACATGGACTTCGTCAACGACAATCCGCTTTTCGAGCTGAGGGACGTGGAATATACCCACGACCCTCGCGTCATCTCTAGCCTTGACAACTTGGTGGCGATAAACAATGCCCTGGCGGTGGACCTGACGGGCCAGGTGGCAGCCGAATCCATCGGCAGTCAGGTGTACAGCGGTGGCGGCGGTCTTCTGGCCTTTGCCACCGGTGCAGCCCTGTCCCGTGGTGGGCGTTTGGTGGTCACCTTGCCTGCCACTTATCAGGGCGGCAAGGTCAGCACCATCGTTCCCTGCTTTCTGACGGGGACGGTGGTAACGGTTCCGCGCACCCTTGCGGACATCGTGGTGACCGAGT
>JBFMDE010000093.1:0-3448 GCA_040754215.1 Chloroflexota bacterium | reverse complement strand
CTGGTCGTTGGTGTAGGCGTGGATGGTGGTCATCAGGCCCTTGGAGATGCCGAACCTGTCGTGGAGCACCTTGACCACGGGGGCGAAGCAGTTGGTGGTGCAGGAGGCGTTGGAGACCACCTTGTGCTTTGCCGGGTCGTAGCCCTTGTGGTTCACCCCCATCACGAAGGTGGCATCCTCGCCCTTCGCCGGCGCGGAGATGATGACCTTGCTGGCGCCACCCTGGAGGTGGGCGGCAGCCTTTGAGGCCTCGGTGAAAAGGCCGGTGGACTCGATGACCAGCTTCACCCCGTACTTCTGCCAGGGTATCTTCGCCGGGTCTTTCTCGGCGACCACCGCCGTGGGCCTGCCATCAACCGCGATGGCGTCCCTGGTCGCCTCCACCTTTCCCGGATAGATGCCGTAGTTGGTATCGTACTTGAAAAGGTGGGCGTTGGTCTGGGCGTCGGTGAGGTCGTTGAGCAGCGCCACCTCCAGCCTGTCCTTGTAGTACTGGAGGATGGCCTTGTACGCCAGCCGTCCGATGCGTCCGAATCCGTTGATGCCTATTCGGGTCGTCATGTAACCCCCTCCTTCTTTTTTCCTGGGGCGCGGCCTTGTTGCAGGCGGCGCCTGTGTCTCAAGACGGCGAGGAAGGCCTCGACCTGGGTGCGGTTGTGCTCGGTAAGGACGTAGCTGTCGTTCCCTTCCATGGTGAGGATGGGCGGCTTGACCTTCTCCCGGAAGATGATGTCGCCGATGGCGCGATGGCAGAAGGACTGGACATAGTGTATCACACCCTCGACACCGCGTCGCTCCAGCTCGGGGATGATGTCGTTGACCCGGTCGAAGATGGAGTAGGGATAGGTGTAGCTCGCATATTGCTCGGCAAGGCAGGAGCCGTGGTGGGGCATGGAGAACTGGCGCTGTACCTCGTTGAACACCACCCTGGCCCCGTTTTGCTCCAGGAAGGAGTAGAGGTCCGGGGCGAAGATAGGGGGAACGCCGATGTAGGCCAGGCGCAGCATGTCACCGGGGAAGGTGGAGCGGCTGCGGCTCCGCTCTATGAACTCCTCAAGGCGGACCTTGTACTGGCGGTGGTCGCCCTCGAAGTCGGAGGAGCTGACCAGCCAGAGGTGGTTCTCCCCGCCGCCCACCAGGTCCTCCTTCCATGTGAGCTCGTCGAGGGTGTGACAGAGGCGACGGCACTCGAGCAGCTCGGCGCGCACCGACTCTGCCGTTTCAAGGTCTGTGCCCAGGCGCTGTGCCAGCGCCTCCAGTGCGTGCGCCATGCGGTGGGCGTTGGGGATGTCCGGGTAGGCGAAGGGGAACACGCGGAAGCCCTTGAGCTTGAGCACCTCCATGAGCATGATAGTGTTGGAGCAGTCGCCGGTGGTGACGCAGAAGACGTTCTCGATGGCCCTGTCCACGCACACGCCGTAGATGCCCTTGATCCAGGTGCAGCAGTTCTGCGGGAAGCCCGCCTTTTCCGCGAGGCGCACCAGCCGCTGGGGGTCGGGGTCGCCGATGAAGACGTTGTTCAGGTCAAGCGGGCTGTACCCGGCGGCGAGCAGCACCTCTATGGGGACTGTGGTGGTGATGCCTATCTGATGCATCTTGCTTTCAGCTATCCGGCGAGCGAGTATTTTGCCAGCCCGTCCTCTTCGACCCTCCTCACCTTCCCCTCCTGGAGCAGCACCTCAAGGTGGGCCAGCGTCTCCATTATCGCCAGGCGCTTGTCCATGTAGGAGAGCCGGTCGTAGGGCATACCGCCGATGTCCTTCATCCATGTCATGTGTGTGGCAACGTGGTACACGGTTCTCTTCTCACGGTCGAGCAACCCTAATATGTCCTGTTTCCTCTCTTCGTGGTGTCGAAACAGCTCATCTATCCTCTGCTGCAGGCCGGTGAAGGTGCGCCCGTGGGCGGGTAGTATCAGGTCTACCTGTAGGTCGCGTAGTTTCTTCAGCGAAGCGAGGTAGTCGCCCAGCGGGTTGGGGGTGTTCTGGGGGTGCACTCCGACGTGCGTGGTGATGTCGGGGAGCAGGTGGTCCCCGGAGAAGAGGAGCCTCTTCTCTGGCTCGTAGAGGCAGATGTGTCCCGGGGAGTGGCCGGGAGTCAGCAGCACCCTGAGATTGAACGACCCGGTGGAGAGGATGTCTCCTTCATTTGCCGCGGCGTCGGCCTGTGTCGTCAGCACGTACTTCCTCATGGCGAGGGATACCTTGTGCAGCTTCGGCAGCTCCTCGCCGGGCACGCCGTTCTGCGCCAGCCAGCGCGCCATGTGTTCGAGCAGGCCATCGTAGTTCACGTACCTCTCTTCGACAAGGCTTTCCTCCGCCGGATGTACCAGCACCCTGGCGCCGCTCAGTTGCTTGAACCTGGCGACCAGCCCATAGTGGTCAACGTGGACGTGGGTGACGACCACCTGCTTGATGTCCTCTATCTTGACGTTATCGGCGGCGAACTGCTGGCAGAGGTTGTCGAAGACCCCGGGGGCGTCCCACCCGGTGTCGATCAGCAGGGAACCTCGCGGTCCCCTCACCAGGTAGATATTGACCCAGTCCAGGGGCATTTCGGGTAGCGGGACCTTGAACTGGTGTACGCCGGGAAGGATCTCCATTGATATCTCCTTTCCGTATCAGAAACGGGGCGTTATATATGGCGTCTAGGAACGGCCCCGTCTTCCCTTCGATGGCTTCTGGGCTATGTTGTAGAAGGCCTTGAGGCCGGGGAAGGAGGCGTGGCGCCTCAGCTCCGCCTCGATACGCAGCAGGCGGTTGTACTTGGCCGTACGCTCGGAGCGGCAGGGGGCGCCGGCCTTGAGCATGCCTGTGTTCAGGCCCACCGAGAGGTCGGCGATGGTGACGTCCTCGGTCTCGCCGGAGCGGTGGCTTATCATGGCGGTCCATCCCGCCCGCTTCGCCGTCTCCACCGCGGCGATGGTCTCGCTGAGCGTCCCTACCTGGTTGGGCTTGATGAGCACGGAGTTGGAGGCACCCAGCTCGATGCCGCGGGAGAGGCGCTTCACGCTGGTGACGTACAGGTCGTCGCCCACCAGTTGCACCTTTTTGCCCAGCCTGGCGGTGAGCAGCCGCCAGCCCTCCCAGTCGTCCTGGGCCAGGCCGTCCTCGATGCTGATGATGGGGTAGCTGGAGGCCCAGCCGGCGTAGTAGTCCACCATCTCCTTGCTGGAGAGGGCCTTTCCTTCCTTCTCCAGGATGTACTTCCCGTCATGGTAGAACTCGCTGGCCGCGGGGTCCAGCGCGATGAAGCAGTCCTCGCCCGGCCGGTATCCGGCGCGCTCTATGGCTGCCAGTATGGACTCCACGGCGTCGCGGTTTGCGGCCAGCTTCGGGGCGAAGCCGCCCTCGTCGCCGACATTGGTGTCCAGCCCCTTGTCGGCGAGCACCTTCTTGAGGCAATGATAGACCTCGGTGCCCATCCTCAGCGCCTCGGCGAAGCTCCC
>JBFMDE010000092.1:0-3459 GCA_040754215.1 Chloroflexota bacterium | reverse complement strand
ACATTCGTCAGGATTGGTAGTCGTCCCTCTGTCCATATCTCTTGCCAGGTATGCTGGGTCGTGCTAATATCGGTGCCATGGACCTCCAGGTGCAGCTCGCCCCGAGGAACCGGCGCGGACTGTTGCTCTCCAACCCGGTGATGACGGCCTCCGGCACTTTCGGCTATGGGATGGAGCATGCCGGACTCGTTGACGTGCAGCGCCTGGGCGCCGTGGTGTCCAAGGGTACCACGCTGAAGCCCAGGGAGGGGAACCCCCAGCCGCGCCTGGCGGAGACAGCCTCGGGACTACTGAACTCCATCGGCCTGGAGAACGTCGGCGTCGAGGCGGTGGTGAGGGATATGGCGCCGGTGTGGGCCGGCTGGCGCACGTCTGTCATCGTGAACATCGCCGGCGAGAGCGTCGGAGAATACCAGAAGGTGGCGGCAAGGCTTGATGGCGTGGCAGGTGTCAGCGGAATTGAGCTGAACATCAGTTGCCCCAACGTGGCCAGGGGCGGGCTTGAGTTTGGCACCGACCCCGCCCTGGCTGCAGAAGTCACCGCCACGGTAAGACAGGCCACGACCCTGCCCCTGCTGGTCAAGCTGACGCCCAATGTCACCGACATCGCGACGGTGGCCAGGGCTGTGGTGGGGGCGGGGGCCGATGCGCTGACGGTGTGCAACACTCTGCGCGGCATGGCGATAGACGTGGCCCGCCGCAGGGCATCGCTGGGCAATATCTTTGGGGGTCTTTCAGGGCCGGCGGTAAAGCCGGTGGCGCTCTACTTGACCTATGTTGTGGCAGGGGCAGTGCGGGTACCGGTCATCGGTTGCGGCGGCATAGCGACTGCCTCTGATGCGCTGGAGTTTCTCATGGCAGGGGCCAGCGCTGTGCAGGTGGGCACGGCCGCGTTCCTCAACCCGCATGCTCCCCTTGAGGTGCTTGATGGCATCCAGCGCTACATGCGTGAGAAGAATGTAAAGAGCCTGGCCAATATCATCGGCCAGGCTCGAGTTTGACTGCTGCAACCTCTCCCTTAAGGGAGCTGCAGGGCCTATCTCTCCGGCGCGTTCTTCTTGATGAACTCGATTATCTCCGTGGTAGACGTGCCGGGGCCGAACACCGCCCTCACGCCCGTCTTCTGTAGGGCAGGCCTGTCCTCCTCCGGGATTATGCCACCGGCGACCACCAGTGTGTTGCCCAGGCCCTTCTTCTTCAGTCCTTCGACTATGTGAGGGAAGAGCTCGAGGTGAGCCCCGGACAGTATGCTAAGCCCGACTACGTCCACGTCCTCCTGGAGGGCGGCCTCGACGATCATCTCCGGCGTCTGCCTGATGCCGGTGTAGATGACCTCCATGCCGGCGTCCCTCAAGGCCCTGGCCACTACCTTGGCCCCACGGTCGTGCCCATCAAGGCCGGGCTTGGCCACCAGGACTCGAATCTTCTTTTCTCCAGCCATTGACTAGCCTCCTAGTGTTCTGCCTGCCAGGGTCGTTGCAGGCACCTGGGTATCTGGAATGGACTAGTGTCCTATCCTCTGCGCCAGCTCTACCAGCACGCCCTTGACCGACTTAGGGTGGATGAAGCCTACCTTGCCCGCCAGCCCCTTGCGCCCCACCTTGTCAATCAGTTGCACCCCGCCGGCGGCAAGCCGGGCAAGCTCCGCATCAACATCATCCACGTCGAGACAGATGTGATGGATGCCCTCACCCTTGGTCTCCAGGAACTTGGCAACGCCGGTGTTGGGGTTTATGGGCTCCAGCAGCTCGACCTCGCCCCCCTGGCCCAGCGGAATGAGCGCGGCCTTGACCCCCTGCTCCGGCACTGTCTCTATCTTGCTCGGCTTGAGCCCGAAGAGGTCCTGGTAGAGCTTCACGCTCTCGTCCAGGTTGCGCACCACGATGGCCACATGGTTCATGCCCTTGATCACGCTCGTTCCCTCCTGTGCCGTTCTATGGCCTAACCACGGAGCAGATGGCGGGCGATGGTCATGCGCTGCATCTCCGAGGTGCCCTCGTAAATCTCCGTGATCTTGGCATCGCGGAAGTACCGCTCCACGGGGTATTCCTTGACATAGCCGTAGCCGCCGTGTACCTGAACGGCCTTGGTGGTGATCATCATGGCCGCTTCGGAGGCGAAGAGCTTCGCCATGCACGACTGCTTGACGAAGGGCAGGCCCATGTCCTTCAAGTTGGCCGCCTGATAGGTCAGCAGTCGCGCCGCTTCGAGATGGGTGGCCATGTCTGCCAGCATCCACTGTATGGCCTGGAAGTTGGAGATGGGCTGTCCGAACTGCTGCCGGTCCTTGGAGAACTGTATCGAGGCTTCGAGGGCGCCTTGGGCGATGCCCACGGCCTGTGCCGCTACCACGGTGCGGCTCGAGTCTATGGTCTCGATGGCCACGCTAAAGCCCTTGCCCTCGTCGCTCAGCCTGTTGGACACGGGCACGCGGGCGTTCTCGAAGACGAGCTCATTCGTCGAGGAGCACCTGATGCCCAGCTTGTGCTCCTTCTTGCCCACCGTGTACCCGGGGGTGTTCCCATCCATCACCAGCGCGATGATGCCACGGTGCTTCAACGCCTTATCGGTGGTGGCAAAGAGGGTGATTACCTCGGCCTCCTGGCCGTTGGTGATGAATATTTTCGAGCCGTTGAGCACATAGTGGTTCCCATCCTTGGTAGCCGTGGTCTGAACAGCAGTGGCGTCGCTGCCTGCCTGTGCCTCGGTCAGCGCGAAGCACCCGACCTTCTTCCCGGACAGCGTCGCGGTCATATACTTCTTCTTTATTTCCTCGCTGCCGAACTTGTAGATGGGGTAGGTGGCGAGTGAGGTCGTACCGATATAGACTGTCCCTGCGCCGGCCTCAACCCGGGATAGCTCTTCGCACAGGATGCACTGCTGGACGGAGTCACCGCCGCTGCCCCCGTATTGCTCGGGGAATCCCGCGCCGAGCAGCCCCAGCTCGCCCATCTTCTTTAGGGCTTCTGTGGGGAATATCGCCTCCTCGTCACGCTTCGCCGCCCCGGGCGCCAGTTCCTTGGTGGCGAAGTCCCGCACCATGGTCTGGAACATCTTTTGCTCTTCAGTCAGTGTGAAGTCCAATTGCCTCTCCTTTCTGGTAATGCTGTATCCGGTTCACTCTCTACACCACGAGGTACTCCTTCTGGGTGCCGAAGGCGGCGCGGAGCACATCGCAGACTTCCCCGAGCGAGGCGTAGGCCTCCACGCACTCCAGGATGGCGGGCATGGTGTTCTCGGAGCCTTCGGCCACCTTCTTCAGGTGGGCGAGGGAGGCCTTGACGCGGGAGATGTCGCGAGACCTCTTCGTCTCGGCGAGACGTGCGAGCTGCCCCCTGGCCTGTTCCGGGTTGACGCGGAGGATGCCTGAGATGGGAGGGAAGGGTGAGAGGAACTTATTGACGCCGACGATGGTACGCTTCTCTGACTCGACCTCCTTCTGGTAGCGGTAGGAGGCCT
>JBFMDE010000091.1:0-3742 GCA_040754215.1 Chloroflexota bacterium | reverse complement strand
TGGCCGAAGGCTCCGAGAACACCATGCCCGCCATCCTGGAGTGCGTGGAGGCCTACGCCTCGCTCGGGGAAGTCTGCGATGTGCTCCGCGCCGCCTTCGGCACCCAGAAGGAGTACCTCGTGGTGTAAGCGGGGGCGACTGGCTCAGCGATAGAAGTAGGTCTTGCCCTTCTCCAGGGCGATCGTTTTCATCAGCTCCACGAAGTTGGCCGGTGGAGCAGGTGCCGGCTCCGGCTTCAACCGCAAGGAGATGGCCTCCAACGGACACTCTGAAACGCAGAGCCCGCAGCCGATGCAACGGCCGGCATCCAGGACAGCCTTCTCGTCCACCAGGGTAAGCGCATCCATGGGGCACGCCTGGACGCAGGCCTCACAGCCATTGCAGAGTTCGGGCTCAATGCCTGGTATGAACCGGGAGCGCACGACGGTTGTGGGTATGTCGAACTCGGACAGGCCGCGCAAGAGGCCACAGCAGCAGGAGCAACACTGGCACATGAATGTCGGGCGGCTCTGAACGTTAAGAGTGGTCCGTACCAGCCCGGCATCCTGTCCCCTCCGGACAGCCTTCAGGGCCTCCTCCACCGTGGCCATCTTCCCCAGCCCCAGGTCAACATACTGCTCGGCCATCGGCGAAAAGATAATACACAGGTCATCCTGAGGCCGGGCGCAGCCGCCGCCAACAAGCTTGCGCTCCTTGCGGCACAGGCAATCGGCCAGGGCAACCGTCCCTGCTGCCCTGACCACTTCAGAGGCACACTCGTAGGGGAGTACCTCTATCCCGATGGGAAGGGAAGACTCCACAGGCACAACCCTGGTGAAGGGAGTCGGTGAGGAGAAGGCCTCGCGGGCCAGGTCCGGGTAGACTTCCTCGAAGGCGAGGGCCAGCTCCTTGTCCATGCGCTTGAGCTGGAACTCATAGATGCCGGGCATGAAGGGAATCATACGGTAGGTCCCTTTGCTGCGGCTCCTGAGCACCAGCCCCTTGGCTGCCATCCGCTCCAGGAGCTTGGCCAGCTTCTCCGGGTCTGCCTGTGTCCTGGCAGCGATGGCCTCAGCGGTCTCCGGAGCGGGGCTCAGGTGCAGGAAGGCACCAGCCTCCTCCTGGTCGAAGAGGTGTTCCAGGACCTCGAGTTCAGCGCCGTGGCCGGTACGGGGAAAGCCTATGGGGAGCAGATTCAGGTGCTCCTGCAGCTTGCGGTAGATTTCAGCGTGCATCTTCCTCTCCCTCCTTACCCCATCTCCGGGGCGGCAATCATCAAGTTGACCACATCGCCATCCTTGACCGGTGTGTCCAGCCCCTGCCGCGGGTCAAGGGGTCGCCCATCATCAAACCTTACCTCCCGACCATGGCATTAAGCCGTGATGCCACCACACGGGCCTCGGAGACCATCCTCTCTATGAGCTCCTTTGCCGTGGGGATGTCGTGGATTATCCCCACATTCAGGCCGCAGTAGGCCATCCCGGCATCCAGTTCACCATCAATGATGGTCCTGCGGTAGTTCTCCCCCCGCGTCACTGTAAGCACTTCATCCAGTGAAGCGCCCCTGGCCTCCATCTCCAGCAGCCGCTCCGTAGCCTTATTCTTCAGTGAGCGGTGTGTCAAGCCGATGGAGCGCTCTACTACGGCGAGGTCGGTCTCCTTCGCCCGCAGCATCCACTCCTTGAACGTGGGGTGGGCGGGGGACTCCTTGACCGCGATGAAGCGCGTGCCCATCACCACACCCTCGGCCCCCAGGGCCAGGGCTGCGGCCAGCCCCCTGCCGTCGGCGATGCCGCCCCCGGCGAGCACCGGTATCTTCACTGCCTGCACCGTGGCCGGCACCAGCACCATGGTGGGGATGTCGTCCATGCCCAGGGCACCGCCGTTCTCAAAGCCCACAACGACCACCGCGTCCGCCCCTATTCGTTCGGCCCTGGCCGCATGCCTCACAGCAGCGCACTTGTGTACTATCTTGACCCCCGCCTGTCTCAGTGGAGCTATGAACTCGTCCGGGGTGCGTACTCCGGATGTTTCCACCGCTGCCACCTTCTCCCCGACCACCACCTTGACGAACTCCTCGTTGGGCAGCGGCCTGGTTGCGGGAAACAGGCTGATGTTCACCCCTATCGGTTTGGAGGTCAGGCTCTTAGCCTTCCTCACCTCCTGGCGCAGCTCCTCGCCGCTGGTGAAGTTGGCCGAGGTGATGATGCCCAGCCCTCCGGCCTCCGACACCGCCGCCGCCAGCTCCGCCCTGGAGACCCAGAGCATCCCGCCGGCGATGATAGGGTACTCGATCCCCAGTAGCTCAGTTACCCTCGTCTTGAACATCGTTCCTCCTCTAGTGTCCGCCTCGTACCGGTGTAAGTTCCTGCCAAATGATGGGTCATCTGGAGCCACAGCTCTGATTGTTATAGCTCAGCCACCTTGAACCTGTTGATGTAGTCCCAGTCTATCTCCAGCCCGAGGCCCTGCCCCTGGGGCACATGGGCATAGCCTTCCCTGTCAATGCGAATTCCCTCGTGCACGCCGAAGAAGAACAGCTCCTCCGGCACCAACTGCTCGAAGTATTCCCCGTTCTTGATGGAGCAGTTCACGTGCAGGTTCGCCGCGTCCAGTACCGGGTTCACGTTTGAATGGACCTCGCACTGGAGCCCGAAGGCCTCGGCCAGCGCGGCCGTCTTCTTGGTTGGGCCGATGCCGCCCTTGAAAGTGACGTCCGCCCGCACTATGTCCACGGCGCGCTGTACGATGTACTCCGAGACCATGAAAAGGCCGCCGGGAACCACCTCCACGCCGGCGATAGGTATTTCCAGGGCATCGCAAAGCATCTTGTAGCCATGGATGTCGAAGTCACGTAATGGCTCCTCATACCAGTGGAAGTTGAGCTCCTCCAGTTCCCTTCCAACCCGCAGGGCATCCTGCTGGCTGTAGGCGCCGACCGCATCCATCATCAGGACGTAGTCGTCGCCCATGGCCTTTCGCACCGCCCGGCATGCCTCCATGTCCCTTCTGGGCTCGCCCCAGCAATGCAGCTTGTAGGCCGTATAGCCCTTTCCCCGGTATTTGAGCGCCTCTTCGGCATAGGCCTCGGGTGACGGCTTGGTCATGGAACTGGCGTAGGCCTTCACCTTGTGCCGGTACGCCCCAAGGAGCTGGTAGATAGGAAGCCCCGCCACCTTTCCCACGATGTCCCACAGGGCCACTTCCACCGGGCCCAGGGCCAACTGGGGGCTGAACCACAGCCGGTCCCAGCTCCAGAAGTCTTGCCAGATAGCCTCCACCTCCAGGGGATTGCGCCCGACCAGGGCTGGCTTCATGTTGTGCGCTATGTGGTGGGCCACCCCCATGCTTCCGCCAAGACCGAGGGCGAAGGCATTTCCCTCTACACCCTCGTCGGTGAGGACGCGGATGCAGAGGTTTTCGGCGAAAAGGGGCTGCAGGGACTGGCCCAGGATCATCATGTCAGCATCGCTGACCTTCACTTCACGGTTGAACACAACGAGCCTGACATCGGTGACCTTCAACGTCCTACCATCCTTCCCGATGTGGCCTTGGCGGTGGGCCTAGGCCTCACGTGACATTCTTACAAGCGATAGCTCAAGCCCGGAGAGACAACTCCGTCAACATCAACATCGCCTAGCGGCCAGGAACCCCATCTCCCGGCAAAGCGGTGTGAGCTGGGTGTTTCCCTTCCTCAGGCACTCGCCGCCTCCGGTGCAGGTTCCCCACCACGTGGCCAACTATGTCCTTCGACGTGGCGCCG
>JBFMDE010000090.1:1667-3859 GCA_040754215.1 Chloroflexota bacterium | reverse complement strand
CTGCTGGTCCAGACCTCGGACACCTTCTCTGTAGCGGAGTTCTCACCGAGTGTCGTGACCAAGCGCAAGCCCACAACGGAGGAGATGCGCGACCTCTCCTTCGCCTGGCGCGCGGTAAGGCACATAAAGTCCAACGCCATCGTACTGGTCAAGGAGGGGGCCCTGCTGGGCATGGGCGCCGGCCAGCCAAGCCGCGTGGTCAGCGTTGAGATAGCGCTCAAGAAGGCCGGCGAGGGGGCAAAGGGCAGCGTGCTGGGGTCGGACGCCTTCTTCCCCTTCCCCGACGGCGTGGAGCTGGCAGCAAGGGCCGGTGTCACTGCCATCATGCAGCCGGGCGGCTCGGTCAAGGACGAAGAGGCGATCAAGGTGGCCAACGCTCACGGCATGGCCATGGTGTTCACCGGCGTACGCCACTTCAAGCACTAGAGGCGGAGGTTGTTTATCTATGTTGATACTGTTGGAGGAGGTGGTCTGGCATGCAGTACCGGGGATTGCTGGTGGAGAAGAGGGACGGCGTGGCCGTGATAACGCTGAACCGGCCGGAGAAGCTGAACGCGGTCAACGCCGAGATGAGGTCCGAGTTCCTGAAGCTGCTCGACGAACTGGAGGCCGACGAGGAGGTGAGGGTGCTGGTGGTCACCGGCGCTGGCCGGGCCTTCTGTGCCGGAGCCGACATCGGTGAGTTTGGCAGTGGGGCCGACCAGAGTGAGCTGACGGTGTCGGCGGTCAAGGCCGTCAAGCGCCTGTACGAGTTCAAGAAGCCCGTGGTCGGCGCCATCAATGGCGTTGCCGCAGGTGACGGCGCCCAGTGGGTGCTGGCCTTTGACCTCAACGTGGCCTCGGAGCAGGCAAGGCTGACCTGGCCGGCTACCAGGCTGGGGATCGTCTGACCATACGGCCTCATTCGGCTTCCGTGGGAAGTCGGTCGCTTCAGGGCCAAGGAGCTATTGATGACGAACAGGTACCTGTCGGCTGAGGAGGCCCGTCAGTGGGGCCTGGTGAACCGGGTGGTGCCGCCCGAGCAGCTCATGGACGCAGCTATGAAGCTGGCCAACGAGGTCAAGAAGATGCCGCCGCTCTCGATAAGGGCGGTCAAGGAGGCGGTGAACCAGGGTGCTGGGGGCTACGAGTACGCCTGCCAGGTCGTGGCCAGCTTGAGTCAGACGGAGGATGCCAGGGAGGGGGCCCAGGCCTTCCTGCAGAGGAGGGAGCCGGATTTCAAAGGGAGGTAGCAGATGGTCTTGACCTATACCAGGAACAAGCACGCGTCGGCCATGGACCTCGAGGACGGCTCGGTCATGGCAAGAGCCAGGCTGGACGACACCTTCTTCTCGGCCGCGGTGGAGATGGTGTTCAACGTGCCGGACCTGGAGGTCGTCTTGGCCAAGGGGGAGGTAACGAGGTCTTTCCCCGGTGAGTGCCAGAAGGCACCAGCACTTCTGGAGAAGGCGGTGGGACTGCGTGTTGGGCCTGGCATCATCAAGGCGGTCAACGAGCTGGTCGGCGGCCCCCAGGGCTGCCCCAGGCTGGCGGACCTCGTCCTCGAGTGTTGCGACCAGGTCATCATGAGGTTCACCGTGGGCCCTCTGCGTGAGATCCTCTCTCACGAGGGGAAGGAGTTGGTCGAGGCCCACAGGGCGTTCCTGAGGAAGAACCCCAGGCTCGTCGGGAGCTGCATCGCCTTCGCGCAGAGCAGCCCGATAGTGAAGGGGCTTTAGCCATAGCCCCGGCCCTTCGGTTTCCTCAGAGTAAAACGAAACATGTGGAGGAGACGAGATGTCAGTACTGACGTTCAGTCGCAGCAAGGTGGTGGGTGTTGAGAGCCCGGAGGAGAACGTCCTCCTGGCCCATGGCATCCTTGAGGACCCTGTCTACGGGATGGAGGTGGATGTCCGGGTGAAGCTTCCTGAGTTCGAGGTGGTAGCGGTACAGGGGAGGATGAAGAGGTTCACCACCCCGGAGTGCGAGAAGTCCATTCCCAGGCTCCAGAACGCCGTGGGACTGTGTATTTACGCCGGGGACTTCGTGAGGAAGGTGAACCGGATGGTGGGGAGGGAGGGGTGCACTCACTTCGCCAACCTGGTCATCGAGTGCTGCGATGCAGTCATGCAGGCTGCCATCTTCGGGAAGTGGCTGGAGTTGAAAGAGAAAGGGGCGACTCCCAGCAAGGAGGAGTTCCTCAGGGAGAGGAT
>JBFMDE010000090.1:0-1567 GCA_040754215.1 Chloroflexota bacterium | reverse complement strand
CCCGTCTTCCAGATGACGCACCTGGTCGAGACGCACAGCGGGAAGGCCACCAGGGACGAGAACGAGCTCGCCCAGAAGGTGAGCTTGGCCCTGGGCAGGAACGGCCTTGGAGGAAGCGATGCACATGGAGTGGACGATATCGGCCGCTGCGCTACGTTCTTCGAGAAGAGGTTCAGCACCGAGGCCGAGCTTGTGGCCGAGCTCAAGGCGGGGAGGTTCCGCCCCGACTACTTCCGCAAGTAGTGAGGTTGTAAAAATGAACGAAGAAAAGGCCAACTGGAAAGATGTAGTGAGGCACATGGAGTCCCTCCTGAGGTTGAAGACCTTCCCCGTGGCCTTCAAACTCCTGGAGGACCCCGGAGAGCTGGCGAAGAACAGGTGGTTGCGGCGCCCGGAGAAGAAGGCGACGCTGTGCCAGCTCATCACCCTGGTGCGGGTGTTCGATTGGACGGTGGGGGCGACTGCCGAGGACTTCGTACTCCCTGCATGTCCGAACATCATCGGGCTTACCGGGGAAATGCCGGAGCAGGTGAGGGACGGGACCTTCAGGAGCCTGGTCTGGTGCCGGACCAGGGAGGACGGGAAGAAGTTCGAGGACTCGATACCCAGGATTCCTGCGGGCAGGTTCAAGGCGGTGATGCTGGCGCCCTTGGCCTACGAGCCCTTCCAGCCGGACATGGTGCTCATCTATGGCAACGCGGCGCAGATGATACTGGTGGTGAACGCGCTCCAGTTCGACGACTATGAGCGGCTCCAGTTCTTCTGTGTCGGTGAGAGCTCCTGCTCCGATGCCATTGCCCAGTGCTACCTTACCGGCAAGCCCTCGCTCACCATCCCCTGCTGGGGGGAGAGGAGATACGCGGAGGTGCAGGACGACGAGCTGGTCATCGCCCTGCGTCCGGAGCAGGTGAGGAAGGTGGAGCGGAACCTGATCGAGCTATACCAGAGAGGGGTATGCTATCCTATCCCGCATCACGGGGCCCAGGTTGACCCCTTGCCTGGGATGCCCCCCTCCTACCAGAAGCTAGCCCGTGGCGAGAAGTTCGAGGGCCTGGGCTTCCCGCCGCGCAAGGTCACGCGGTGGTAGGTGGGCAAAGGCACATAGAGTGAGCGCCACTCGTTTGCGCCATTAGCCAGCGGTTCTCTGCTCGATGATGACCTCGCAGTACTCCGACTCGGGCCTCATCTTACCCAACCTGACCCGCAGTGCCGGGTTGATGGCCTGCACCAGAGGGGTGAGTCCCTCTTCATGGGGGATGGTGCAGAACTCCCTGGGCGTCCTGCCTATGGCCTTGCAGGCTTCCATTGAGGCACAGTAGCCGCTGTGGTGGAAGACCACCCGCTGGGGCGTGTCCTCTGCCCACCTCCGCGTCATGAGGTCCAGCAGGCCTGGGGTATGGTGGGTGAACACTGCCTCGATGAGCTTTGCCCCCGCCCTGGCGTCGTTGCCGGTGATGCCCAGTTTGGGTAGCTGTTCCTTGACCGCGGGGGCCATGTCGGCGTGGAGCTTGGCCAGTATCCTCATCGCCTCCTCCCAGCCCACCCTGCGGGCCACCTCATTGGCGTA
>JBFMDE010000089.1:0-4011 GCA_040754215.1 Chloroflexota bacterium | reverse complement strand
CCTTCGTCCAGCAGTGCCTTGCAGAGGGAGTACCCTACTTGACCGCCACCGACCACGATGATGTACACGGAGCCCTCCTATTCAGCCTCTAGCCTCGACTTGAGCAACTGGGCGAAGACGGTGGTAGGGCTTACTGCGTCGAGCCCCAGGGTATCGTATATGTCCTTCCGCAGCGGGTCGTAGATGCGGCAGAGCACCTTGGGCACGTTGAATATGAGTTTCGCGATCTGGGCTGACATCACGTTGCGGTTGTCCCCCTGGGTCACTGCGACCAGTGCATCGGCCCTTTCAATCCCTGCTCTTCTCAGGGAGCTCTCGTCTGTACCGTCGCCGACGATCGCCGTGCCGCCGTAGGTCGAGGGCAATCTCCTGAAGCTGTTGGCGTTGACGTCGAGCACTGTCACCTTGTGGCCTTCAGCATCGAGCATTGCTGCCAGTTGTGCCCCTACACGGCCACAACCAACGATGACTACATTCATTTTCCCTCCACATCGGCCCCGACCTGTCGGGGTCGAATGATGACCACGTGGCAGGGTGCATCCCTGAGCACGGTGAGAGCCGTGGGGCTAACGGCGGGGACGCCGAACCGCTTCTTGTAGCCGGCACCCATCACTATCAGGTCTGCCTCGCGTTCCATGGCCTCATCTACAATGGCCACACCAACGTCGCGGGCCTGGAGCAGGTCGGTCTCAACATCGCAATCGCATTCAGCGGAGGCCACGTTTTCTGCCCAACCCAGCGTCTGCTCTGCTTTCTGTGTCTCTGCCTCTATGTGTGCATCCAGTGGCAGACTGCGTCGTACCTGGACCACGTAGAGGACCAGGAGCTTGCAACCGGACCTTCTGGCCGACCGGGCAAGGCTGCATGCCAGCTTGATGGCTTCCCGGTCGGTACTGTCGCCGCTTACCGGTACCAGTATCCGCTCGTACTCGAACCCTCTCTCGACTCTGACTGCTGAATTGGCCATCGGGCTTGCTTTTACAGCCGCCTATTATAGTCCCGTCCTTTTGGGTGCGCAATCGGGGGCACGACGCTCACGGCTCTGCTGCGGCTGGCGGCCTGGCTTCCGTTCCCTGTTTCAGCCTGTCCAGCCATGCCGCGGACTGTATCCTTCTTTCCAGCAGGTGCTCGATGTAGCCGCGCAGCACCTGCTCCAGCTCCGAGGTCAGCGGCCTTCTTATCCTGACCTTGCTCGCCGTGGCATAGTCGGCGCCCTGGAACAGTCGCAGTACCTTGATGGCGTCAACAGATATCGGCCGGACAAGGGGTTCAGCCCCGGCACAGGCCGGGCAGAGTATGCCCCCGCCACTCGGGCTGAAGGAGTGGGCTGTCGGCTGGAGCAGGATATTGCAGTTGATGCAGCGGTAGAGGTTGGGACGATATCCGAGGCACTGGAGGAGGTTCACCTCGAAGTAGCGCAGCAGCAGCTCCGTGTCCTCTGTATGGCAGAGGTGGTCCAGCGTCATAAGAAGCAGGTCGAATAGAGGGTGGTTCTCCATGTGTTCCACCGTGGAGCGGGAGACCAGCTCGACGACATAGAAGGCGCAGCCGGAGCGGTGGAGGTCGCTCTTCAGGGGCAGGAAGGTGTGGAGTACCTCCCCCTGTGTGACGACATCGAGGTTGCGTCCGTGGGCCATTAGCAGTGAGCTGTGGGTGAAGAGTTCCACGTATCCGCTGAGCTTGCTTTTGGGCCGGCGCACCCCCTTGGCCAGCGCCCTGAGCTTACCGTGGCCGGGGGTGTAGAAGGTCACTATGCGGTCGGCCTCGCCGAACTCAGTCCGCCTGAGGACGATGGCCTCGGTCCGGTAGGTTCGCTGCGCGCTCATGGCGGGGACTTCTGTCTAGGCAAGCTCCTCGCGGTGTTCTATGGCCCCGGTGAGCGTGACCTCATCGGTGTACTCCAGGTCTGCTCCGAAGGGCAGCCCCCTGGCCAGGCGCGTCACCCTGATGTCCAGGGGGCGTATCAGGCGCTGCAGGTACATTGCGGTGGCTTCTCCCTCCACGTTGGGGTTGGTGGCCAGGACCACCTCCTTCACCAGGCCGTTCTGGAGGCGTGAGAACAGCTCCTTGACCTTGAGCTGGTCCGGGCCGATGCCTTCCGTCGGCGCGATTGTGCCGTGGAGCACGTGGTACAGCCCCGTGTAGGCCCTGGTACGTTCCAGTGGCAGGATGTCCATGGGCTTCTCCACCACGCATATCTGGGTGGGGTCTCGTTGTGGGTTGCGACAGACGTGGCATGTCTCGGAGTCGCTGATGTTCATACAGACGGAGCAGAGCGAGGTCTTTTCCTTGAGCGTGGTGATGGCCTCGGCCAGGCCCACGGCCTGCTCTCGGTCCGCCTGGAGCAGGTAGTATGCCAGGCGCTGTGCCACCTTGGGCCCGATGCCTGGCAGCTCCTGAAACGCCTCGATAAGGCGGGCCACAGGCTCGGCTGTGAATATGGGGTTATTGTTCCGTTTCTTCATCCGGCCTTCCTGGGCTGGAGACTATGGCAGGCCCGGTATTTTCAGCCCGGCGGTGAAGGACCCCAGGCGCTTGGCTACGAGCTCCTGTGACTTCTTGAGTCCCTCATTCACGGCAGCCAGCACCAGGTCCTCCAGCAGGCTCATGTCGTTGGGGTCTATGGCCTCGGGCGATATCTTTATGCTGCGTACGTTCTGGTGGCCATCCACCACCACCTTGACCATCTCCCCGCCGGCGGTGGCCTCCACGGTCTCGCTGGCCAGCTCCTCCTGTGCCTTGGCAAGCTTGGTCTGCAGTTCCTGGGCTTGGCGCAAGATGTTCTTATTCATGCTGCTCCTCGGTACTAATGATTTTAGCTCCCAACTCCAGTGCCGCCTTGACCAGGTGTCCCTGCTGCTGGGCAGCCTGCTGCTGCGGTTTCTTGTCCCGGGGCTCGAGCACACAGCTCATCCGGCAGGGCTTCCCGAGCACCTTGTTCAGGGCATCCTCGATTATCTTCCGGTACTCGGGTTCCTCCACCTTGTCTTTATGGAACGAGTGGGCGAAGCGCAGCACCGCGGTGCCGTCCTCCAGAGAGACCAGCTCGCAGTCCTTGAGCCTGACCGCCAGGTTCTTGTTGGCGCTTTTCACCGCCTGCAGGACCTTTTCCCAGTCGGAAACGGGCGCCGGTTCCTTGGGTGCCTGGGGTGCTGCTGCGGGCGTGGCTGTCGCTCTGGGTCGCTCCGCAGGTGCCTGGTCTGCCCTTGGACTTATCCCTGTTGTCCCGACCTGTCGGGGCTGCGCCCCCTTCGGCAAGCTCAGGGCAGGCCTCTTCGGTGCCTGTGTCGACTCCTCCCGGACAAGGCAGCATTCGACGGCCGCCATCTCCAGGGGCAGTGGCGAGTAGTTGTCAAGGCGCAGGTCTATCCGGCCCAGGAGCTTGACTGTCTCCAGGACATGGTCCAGGGACGCCTCTGAGACGGTGCGCTGCATCTCGGAGGTGTCTTCGCCGGTAGCATCCACAGCCGCCGAGGAGCCGCACTTCACCAGCAGCAATTGCCTGAGATACTCCACCAGCTCCCGGTGGAACTGCCGCAGGTCCAGCCCATCTCCGACCACGCTGTTCAGGGTCTGGAGGGCGGCGGCCGTGTCCCTGGCGATGAGGTGACGGGCGAGCTCCCTGGCGCGCAGGTCTCCGGTCACGCCCAGGGTGGCCTGCACCTGTGTCAGCTCTACATGCGTCCCGTAGTGGGTCACCATCTGTTCCAGCAGGTTCACCGCGTCCCGCAGGCTGCCGGTGGCGCTCCTGGCAATGAGGTTCAGCGCCTCGGGCTGCACGTCCACCCCTTCCCTGGCGCAGATATGTGTCAGCCGGGAGACGATGGCGGACTGGCCCAGCCGGCGGAAGTCGTAACGCTGGCACCGGGAGAGTATGGTGGGGAGCAGCTTGTGCGGCTCGGTGGTGGCCAGCACGAAGATGACATAAGGGGGCGGCTCCTCCAGTGTCTTGAGCAGGGCGTTGCCGGCGGCGTCGGTGAGCATGTGGACCTCGTCTATGATATAGACCTT
>JBFMDE010000088.1:0-4024 GCA_040754215.1 Chloroflexota bacterium | reverse complement strand
CTTAGGTAATTGCTAAACTGGCTTCAGGATGACAAAAACCCGCGATGACATTGCCAGCGCCAGTACCGGAGGCTACGTTGTTGAATGTCCTGCGCGAACGGATGCGGAACTTCCTTTCCACAAATAGGGTGGGAGTACTGACTGTTTCATTACTAGACGGCGCATGGGCTATGCCGGTGCGATATCGGGCTGAAAACTTGGAACTTTACTGCCTGGTACCTCGCTGGGCCGACATTGCCTACTATGTTGAGAGGCATCCTAGGGTGCTGATGGTGGTACTGGTCGTGCTCACCTCCCACAAAGCCCCATTATGCTGGCTGCAATATAAAGGCAATGCCCGACCGTTGGCCAACCCGGACTGGAGCGGCTTATTGCCCGAGGGAGTATCGGAAGGTCTGGCAAAGGATATGTACCTCGTCCTTCGGATAGCGCCGGAGCGAATAGACCTGCTTGATGAAAGCCGGGGCTGGGGAGCGCGGGAGACACTGGAGATAGAAGGTAACACTTAGAAAAGGAGGGGAATATGGACACACTATTATGGTTACGGATATTACACATCCTCTTTGGGGTATATTGGGTCGGCAGCGATGTTTTTACCACCTTCTTGCTGCTACCACGGTTACGAGCGCTAGGTCCGGCGATAGAGCGTCCGGTCGTAAGGTCGCTTATGCGTGTTCTCCCCCCCACACTGATGGTCAGTTCTGTAATCACCGTGGTTACCGGCGTGCTGCTAATAGGGACAATGAAGGGATGGAGCGTGCTTTTCGCTACCGACTGGGGTTGGGCGATATTCATTGGTTTAGTTCTGACGGGGCTTGCCGTGATTGTCGGCTTCGGGGCGCTTCCCCCGATAACCATGCGGTATGAGAAACTGTACCGAACCATTGAAGGGCGTACCCCAACCGCCGACGAGAGTCGCCAGCTAGACAGCTTGACCCGCGGTGCTACAGTCCTCGCACGCATCAATTCGGTGCTGCTTCTCATCGTGGTGATTGCTATGGCTATCGCCCGCTTCGTGTGATTGGTGGCCTACTGAGGTGAGAAATGGAAAAGTATTATTTTGTCACCAATTGGTTTCTGCTTGCACCAATCGAGAAAGTCTGGTCGGAACTCACCAATGTGAAGTCCTGGCCTGCATGGTGGCGCGAGTTTAAGAGAGTAGCAGTGAGTGAACCAGACTCGAAACTCAAAGTCGGCTCAGTAGCAGATTGTGAGGTAAAAGGAGGCTTGCCTTATACCTTGCGTTTCTCGATGGCGGTCACAGTGTTGCAGCAGCCGAATCTGATTCAGTTCAGGATACGGGGAGACTTGGAGGGCGACTATAGGTGGCTACTGGAATCTCAAGCTGGTGGTGGAACTGCAGTGACGGCTTACTGGGATTGCGGGACTCCAAAGACAATTATGAACTTTCTGGCTAAACTCCCCCTTATGAAGGGCGTTCTGGATAGAAACCACGAGAACCTGATGGTCAGCGGCTACCGGGTACTGAAGTCGAGGCTGGAAATGTCGTGAAGCTATTCTATGAAATCGTATACCGCCACTTCCGGGCACCGTGGGACATCGGCGCGCGGGAGGAACTCGTATGTCTGGTGCAAGACGGGCGCATCAAACCCTGCCGTGCCATTGACCTCGGGTGCGGCGCAGGGGCAAACGCTATCTATCTCGCCCAACATGGTTTTGATGTGACCGGCGTGGACTACACCAAAGCCGCGATTGAGAAGGCTCAAGCACGCGCTAGAGATGCAGGTGTGCGGATCAATTTCAGCGTGGACGACCTCACAAACCTTCGCCATGTTTCCGGCACGTTCGATTTCTTGCTTGACTACGGCACGCTGGACGATTTACGCCCCCATCAGCGCGAAACATATCTTCGCAACATGCTCCCGCTAGCTCATTCGGGCAGTCATTACCTGCTCTGGGGCTTTGAATATCCGTTGCGCTGGTGGGAAAAACTCGTGCCGTTCTACGATGTTCCCTTCTACCCGGGAGAGATCGAACATCGCTTCGATCAGTATTTCGAAATCGAAAAGATTGGGGGCAAGATCGACTATTCCAAATGGCCGCCGGGCTACGCGGTCTATCTCATGACCCGGAAGGGCAGATAACCGAAGGACAACGTCAAGGAAACCGGCTGGTCAAACATGTCTTGCCCGGCTCAACAGCCAAGATTTCATCTCTCTTGAAACAGGCGACGACCTGGCTAAAAGGAGTGGTACGGGCAACCGGGAACGGTACCCCGCAGGGATTGGACTGCCCCCTCCCGGTTCTTCAAGATCAACAATTTGATGTTTGTTAACAAACATTACCGAGAAACGTTCACCCTGAAAGAGACGGCAGTCGAGCCTCTGCGGCTCCTGCCCACTATTCACACTGTCTTCACATGCCCTCCACAATGGTATGCTAGTATAATATACATGGGAAGTGCTATCCCGAACCCAGAGAAGGAACAGCTCTGGGTAGAGACGACAGAGTAGGAGACACAGGCCAAAATGAGTAAGAACACCAAGATAGCCATAGCCATCGGCGTAGTCGTACTGCTGGCGCTGATAGTACTGCCCGCGCTCTGGGGAGGATACACGGGCTGGCAGAGCGGAGGTTGGGGGATGATGGGCCCCTGGATGATGGGCGGCCTCGGCGGAGGCTGGGTGATGGCGATATTCATGGTGCTCATCCCCATCCTGGTCATCTGGGCCATAGTGGCCCTGGTGCGCGGCACCTCCAGCCAGGCCGGCACAGGGTCCTCTGCCCAAACGGAATCGGCCCTGGAAGTGCTGAAGAAGAGATACGCGCGGGGGGAGATCAGCAAGGAGGAGTACGAGGAGAAACGAAAGGACCTGGCCTAAGGGGTAACTACCCTAAGAGTCCTGGACGACCTCTACCGTGTCCTCAGTTACGTTTCCATCCACGATGCGGAACGCCCTCACCGCCGGACGTTGCGGGTCCTTGAGCGACACGATAACATAGCGGGAGTCGGGCCAGAACGCCAGATCCCTGTCCGTAGCTGAGGGATAGGCCTCGGTGTGCGTGTGGGAGTGATAGAAGCCCAATACCTCCCAGCCCATCCTCTCTACCTCCTTGAAGATGCGGAACAGCTCCCGTGGCGGCAGGCTGTACCTCTCCGCGCTCGCCTCGGCGTTGGAGGCCGTGTATATCCTGACCACCCGGTCACCACTCCCGGCCAGCACGCCACAACACTCGTTGGGAGCCTCAGACCGGGCATGGGAGGCCATCTCCTCAAGATGACGCCGTCCCAGCAAGAGAGCCAGAGAAGAGCACCCCCTTATCTCACCAGCATATCACCCTATCGGCCTCAAAGAGCAACCGCACAACCCCCTCATAGTCCACCGTTGGCCACCCTGCCCTCCCGCCCCGAGCCCGCACATCATCCTCACAAGCCAGCACCCGACAACCCTCCTCCTTCAACTGGTCCAGCACCGCGTCGTGAAGCAGCACGACGGTTATCTCGTGCCCCTCCTCACACTGCCGCAGCAACGTGGATATAGCCCGATCATCACCCAGCTCACGGACCAGATGAAGTACCTTCATCACAACTCAGAAGACGATAACAGCCTCAGACTCCGTGAGTCCTGCGACCACTTCCTCGGCAGAGACCACGCCTATTCCAGCCATGACCTCGCCATCACTGATACGGAACCGCTCCAGCGATTCCCGCTCCACCTCCACCCGCCCCTCGAGCTGAAGCAGGGTCTCGATATGCTTCCCAACCTCGCCCCCGCCCACGACCGACGGCGACATAGGCACCGCAAGCCAGGCCGCGGCATCAAGGAGCACCGCCGTGACCTTATTGCCCGCCAGGGTCAGGCCCACGCTCTGCCTCAAGGCCTCCGAGTCCTTCACCGAGTTGAGCGGAGACCTTCTGACCAGGACCGCCACTCTCTTACCGCTACCCAAACGCCACCACCCTGTCCGAGTCGCGCACTATCTCAGCCCAGTCACGCTGGCTGCCAAAGAGAACACCTTCAACCCTGGACACACCCCTCTGTATACAGTTGTGGGAGCACAC
>JBFMDE010000087.1:0-4291 GCA_040754215.1 Chloroflexota bacterium | reverse complement strand
TTCGCCTTTTCCACTCCGGGCCTCCGCTAAATGGCTTTGAACCAGCTTATATGCTTTCAGGAACATTTGTCAATGAATTTAATAGGTGCGTTGCCAATCCACAGAGCCAGTTCACAGTGTTTCAAGACAGCGGTGCCTTATAGAATTTCAAGCTATCGTTGAAGCTAATTGACTTGGCATACCACGGGATAAGTCTGAGCCTAAACTCTATGCCACGTCCTATTGACCTTCTCCTTGTCCTGATATATCGTCTCACGCGGAACGAGGATATCGCGGGTTCGAATACCTCCCCCTGTCACCTTTCCCATCCGTGCCCTCATCCACACAAAGTCAGGCGTCAGTTACATCCACGGGTCATAACAGGTCACAGCCCCATTAACATAGGGTTAGTGTTTATTGACAACTCGTGGTCTACATGTTATGCTACACCACCGACCAGCCCGAATCACAGCCCCTTGTACACAGATGGGGCTCAAGAACGCGAAGGAGGGGATATGAAACCGTCTTTCAAGCCAGTGGTGTTCCTCTTTGTGCTCCTCGGTATAACACTCGCGCTGACCTTAGCCCTTGTCGCCTGTGCCGGCCCACAGGGTTCGGCCGGGCCTGCCGGATCACAGGGGCCCGCCGGTCCGCAGGGCGCAACTGGTCCTCAGGGGCCTGAGGGCAAGCAAGGCACCGCTGGCCCGCAGGGCCCTTCGGGCGACAAGGTTGACCTGAATAGCCTCCAGGCCGTGAAGGTGGACACGGCCCCGGTGCTGGACGGCGTGCGGGAGTCTCTCTGGCTTCAGTCACCGCCACTGCTGGTGCCCGTGGACAACGGTGCCAACCTGGTGGGAGGGCGCACCACGGTGGAGATGCGCGCCCTCTACGATAAGGACATGGTCTATTTCCTCGCTGAGTGGGCCGACCCCACCCAGTCGGTGCAGCGCATGCCCTGGCAGAAGCAGGCTGACGGCACGTGGAAGCAGCTCACCAGCAGCACCACTCATCAGGAGAACACCTACTACGAGGACAAGTTCGCGCTCATCTGGGACATCAAGATTGCCGACTTCACCAAGGCCGGCTGCACCGCCACCTGCCACCCGGGGGAGCAGGCTGCCAGCGCCTACGGCAGCAAGTACACCCTGAACGCAGACGGGATCGGCGACATCTGGCACTGGAAGGGTGTCCGCACCGGCACCGTGGGCCAGATAGACGACCAGTACCTGGATGGCAAGCGGCCCTCTGAGTCCGCAGAGGCGGGCCGCCACAGCGACCCGAAGACGGGTGGCGGCTACTCCGATAACATCAACGCTGCCAAGACCGCCCCCGCCTATGCGCTGCCCAACAATGCCAAGGCCAATGTCACAGGCATCTACTGGATAGATAACAGCGAGAAGGTAGGGTTTGACGACCTGAGCTACGTGCCCGGCGACGAGGTGCCTGGCATCATCGTCTCGGCCATCACCGGAGACCGCGGCGACATCAGCGCCCAGGCCAAGTGGGACAACGGCAAGTGGACGCTGGAGTGGTCCCGCAAGCTCACTACCGGCTCCCAGTACGACGTGCAGTTCAGCGACACAGCCAAGAGCTACTACTTCGGGGTGGCCGTCTTCGACAACGCCCAGGTCAACCATGCGTGGAGCCCGGGCGTCTATACGCTGAAGTTCGCTGCTGCGGCCGCCGCTGGGCCAGGGTTCCCGCCGGTTATCCCGGCCAATCATGTCGGGCGCACCACCTGCGCCATGTGCCATAGCACAGGGGTGGGCGGCGCACCCAAGTTCCCCGCCACACCCGACCACACCAAGGTCATTGACGCCATAGACACCTGCAAAGCGTGCCACAAGGGTCCCTAGAGTCCAAACCCGGGGCAACGCGATAGAGAGGGGAAGACAAGGAGTCCTCCCCTCTCCGTGTTTTCAGGACACCCAGGCAAGTTAGACACCATATGGTTCCCTTGAACCCACCCACGTGAGCCTAAGACAGACGACGGTTACATTTTGGTTCCTGCAGGTCACAATCACGCTCTCGATTCAGGACTGGATGTCAGGATAATGCCCTATTGACAAATCGTGATTTGCATGACAAATTATGCGGCTGACCGACCTCCAACCCATTTGTAACCCAATTTGACTGGCCCTTATACCCAAATGGGGCTCACGAACGCGAAGGAGGGGATATGAAACTGTCTTTCAAGCCAATGGTCCTTCTTTTCATGCTCCTCGGCTTAGCACTCGCGCTGACCATGGCCCTCGTCGCCTGCGCCGGCCCACAGGGTCCGGCAGGGCCTGCGGGGCCTACTGGTCCTGCTGGACCTGCTGGCGCTGCCGGAACTGCCGGCGCTGCCGGCGCCCCTGGCACCAGCGTGGGCACCATTGAGGGCAAAGTGGTTGCGAGCGCGACGGGCAAGGGTGCCGAGAAGGTGACGGTGGTCACCGTGCCCGGCACGGTTTCGGCCACCACCGACGCTGAGGGCAAGTTCAAGCTGGACAAGGTGCCCGTCGGCGCATACACCGTGAAGGCATCGCTGGCCGGGTACAATACAGCCAGCGCCAAGGTGACCATGCTGGCCGGTCAGACAGCGGCAGTGAACCTGTCCCTTGCCGCCGAGGAGCCCTTCCAGCTGGCGACCCTCAAGGCGGCCGGGTACCGACTGCAAACGACTGACACCTACCCCAACAGTAACCTCAGGATGACCACCCACTACGCCATTGGGGGCGAGCCCCTCACCCACGGCGAGAACCTCATCACCACCTCCGGAATGTCCAACGCGGCCGTGGGCGGCTACGTCTGGCTCCAGGGCAAGGACACCGATGCCGCCGAGAAAAAGATAACCGCCTGGGAGTGGTCGGTGGTAGGCCCCGGCGAGTCCACCGTGGAGCTCGATAACGCCTCCTCCCAGACCCCCAGGTTCAAGGCGGACAAGATAGGCAAGTATGAGATAACGGTGACAGCGACCAACGAGGAGGGAAAGAAGGCCTCCAGCGAGCTGGTGGTGTATGCCTCCAGCTACGTCGGAGCCGCTACCTGTGTCTCCTGCCACAGCGGCAGTGTGATGCCGGACACGGCATCGGAGTGGCAGCAGACCGGGCACGCTACCAAGCTGATCGACACCTACGCTTCCTACACGGCCACGCGCGACTACTGCATCGCCTGCCATACTACCGGGTACGACGAGACGGACAAGGCTGGCGGCTTCGACGATATGGCCAAGCAGGCAGGGTGGGACTCCATCAAGGAGAGCCTGACCGCCTGGCTCAAGAACAACAACTGGACCATAGACCAGATCATGGCCTCGGCCATGGGCAAACTGGCCAACGTCCAGTGCGAGTCCTGCCATGGCCCCGGCCAGATCCACCAGGGCATAGTCAATGCCAAGGAGAATGGGACCCTGTTCAACCCCGGCGTGTGCAGCCAGTGTCACCCGCAGCAGGTACAGTGGGAGAACTCCGGCCACGCCAACACGGGCTGGAAAGAGATTCACATGGCCGAGGGTACGAGCTGCGTAGAGTGCCACACCGGCCAGGGCTTCGTCGAGGTGAAGATTCGGGGCAAGGCCCCGGTCTTCCCCGACATGGCAACGCCGGACGAGCCGGCCAACCTGGCTGAGCCCAGCCAGCAGCCGCCCGTGGCCTGCGCCACCTGCCACGACCCGCATGCGTTCAATGAACCTCACGCGGGCAGGTACGGCATGGCGTCCAACCAGCTAAGGTTGTCTGGCAGCGTGACCATGCCCAGCGGCGTCACCGTGGACGCAGAGGAATCGGCTCTCTGTGTCACCTGCCACGCCAACAAGCGGGACCTGGCCTACAAGGCTGACTACATAGCGGGCAAGAAGACCAGAGGGGCCCATGACAACACTCAGGCGGACAACTTCTACGGCGCGACCGCTGCCGTCGTTGACTATGGACAGAAGTTCGAGAGCTCGCCTCACTCTACCCTGGTCGAAGAAGGCTGCATCCAGTGCCACATGGCACCCAACCCCAAGATGGGCGACGCCACTGTCCTCTCCGTCGGCGGCCACAGCTGGAGCATGGCAGGCACATACAACGGGCAAGAGGTGGAGAACCTCGCTGCCTGCAATACAGCGGGCTGCCACGCCACCAGCCCTCTCACCTCCTTCGACCGCACCGCCCGCGCTGACTACGATGGCAACGGGAAGGTCGAAGGTGTTCAGACTGAGGTAAAAGGCTTGCTGGCCCTGCTGGCCAAGGAGTTGCCAAAGGATGCCCAGGGCAATGTCCTCTCCTCCGGCATAACCACAACCAATACTACTGAGGCAAACAGGAAAGCCCTGTGGAACTACTGGATA
>JBFMDE010000086.1:0-4429 GCA_040754215.1 Chloroflexota bacterium | reverse complement strand
GGCTGATTGCCCGAATACTGCATGACCATGGTGTGCGCCATGTCTTTGGGATACCCGCTGGCCATGTGTGGGCGATAGACACAGGGCTGTACGAATACGACATCAGGCGCATACACACGCGGCATCAGCAATCGGCGGCATTTGCCGCCGATGCTTATGCTCGGTGCATGCTCTCCCCGGGTATCTGCTACGGCACGGCGGGGATGGGCATAACAGACTCCGTCACAGGACTCAACCAGGCATTACTGGCCGGCAGTCCTGTGATCGGACTGTTCGGAATGCACCACTGGGACGGCAGCCGCAGGGGTGTGCTGCAGGAAGCATACCCCGGCCGTATCTTCGATTCTGTGACCAAGTACACCGTTGAGATTGACGACGGTAACCTCATCCCACTTCACCTCCACCGAGCCTTTCGTGATTGTATGGCGTACCCGCCCGGCCCGGTGGCCCTGGGGTTGACCATGGGTGCACTGGGACCTCTGGTGCGTGGAGAGAAGAACCTGCTGGGCAGCATCGCCCCGGCCGAAGTGGCACCGCCATCCCCCTGCCAGGCTGACCCGAAGGCTGTGGAGAAGGCGGTGCGCCTGCTGGCAGAGGCAGAGCGACCCGTGGTCGTAGCTGGCGATGGGGTACACTGGGCGCAGGCTGGCCCGGAACTCAGAGAACTCATCGAGCTCTTCCAGGTGCCTCTACACATGAGGAGGGCCGCCCGTGGCTCAGTCTCGGAATATCATCCGCTGACCTTCGGCGGTGCCTATCGTTCGGCAGTCTGGAAGGATGCCGACGTCATCCTCATTGTCGGCCTTCGCCTCGGCTGGTTGGAATGGTACGGACTCCCGCCGGCATGGCCGCCTGGGGCAAAACGCGTAGTGATACACGAGTCCGCGACCGATGGCTGGTCGCCGCTCCCAAGCGAGCTGTTTATGGTGGGCAATCCGAAGCTGGTGCTGCGTCAGATGATTGAATGCGCACGAGGCGTCCTGAAGGACAAGCCAGAACGCTCGGAGTGGCTGGATAACCTGAGGTCCAGCCGCGAGGCGTTCGAAACCGGACTCGCTGAGGATGAAGCTGAGTACGAAGACCATCAGCCGATACATCCCTGGCTGCTGGCGAGGGAGGTAGCTGCCTTCCTGGACCGGAGTGCCACCGTAGTCCTCGACTCCTTTCTCGGCAGCACCTACCTGACAGATAGGCTCAAGGCCACCTTTTCTGGCCAGATACTCGACTCCGGCGAGGCAGGGAATTTCGGGCATGGTATCGGCATGGGCATCGGTGCGCAGTTGGCGAGGCCGGGCAGGCAGGTCTTTGTGCTTATGGGAGATGCCGGAATGGGCGTATATGGAGGGGATATTGAAACGGCCCTGCGCTACAACCTGCCCATAGTCTACCTGGTATGCAACACGGATAGCTGGTTCGCTGGCATTGACCTCTGGTTCCAGGGCCAGGTTGACTCCTGGAGAATGCTGCCCGGCATCCGGTACGATAAGATGTACCAGGTGCTCGGATGTCATGCCGAGTACGTGACGACGCCTAAGGATATTGCGCCGGCTTTGCGTCGTGCCTTCAACTCCGGCAAGACTGCAGTGGTAAACGTGCCAGTAGATGGGAGGGTAATGCCTCCCTGGTTCGAGGCGCTGGCCTACCGCATAGGGGTTATCGCACATCAACTCGACATAATGAAGATACCCGAGCCACTAAGGGCATACTTGCTCAAGGGAAGGACCGCTGGAATAGACGCAGAACTGGAGCGACTGGGTATCCCACGCTCTACCCCGCGTCGGCGTGTGCTGACCCATGACCTGGTGAAGTGCTGGTAGGCATCTTCATATCGAAGACACGGCGGCAAGACTTGAGCGGCCTCATATATGGCGAATCTACGACTCACAGGAGGTAAACGGTGAAGTTCAACATGAAGGCCACGCTACCGAAGAAGGTCCACATGCTGGAGCTACTGGCAAGGGATGGCCTGCAGCACGCGGACAGGGTCATCCCCACCGAGACGAAGGTCTGGTTCATTGACCAGTTCATCCGGGCGGGGTACACGGAGGTGGAGGCCACCAATTTCACGCACCCCAAGATTGTGCCCCAACACACCGATGCTGAGGAGGTGCTGAAGAGGGCCTGGCAGCTTGAGCCGGTGAAGCAAGGGAAGGTGCGCCTAGTGTGCTATGGCATGACCAAGAGGGCTTACGAGCGTGCCGCTGCCTGCAAGCAGGCAGGGTATGGGCCCCACACCGTTGCCTTTACCATTTCCACCGAAGACCTGCATGGCCGCAGGAACTCGGGCAGGACCAGGGAGGAGTACCTGGAGGAGATACCTGACTTCGTCAAGATAGCCAAGGAGAATGGCTTTGAGATCTGCATGGCGCTGGCCTGCGTCTATGGTTCGCCCTGCGCTGGCCCCGTGCCCATAGAGAACACCATCGAGCTGATGGAACGCGGGCTTGACATGGGCATCAGGAGGTTCACCCCCTGCGACACCACGGGGGAATCGAACCCTCTGCGGACCTACGAGTACATGTCTGCCCTGGTGGACAGGTTCGGCAAGTACGACAAGGAGGTCAAGTTCAGGGTCGCTCACTTCCATGATGCCAGGGGGATGGGGATACCAAACTACCTGGCGGCGGTCATGGCGGGCGCGACGACCGTTGAGACCGCATTGGGACAGGGTGGTGGTCAACCTGCCTTTGTGGTCAACGGTGTGCCGGGCCTGGGCAGCGGCCCGCTGTATACCAACTCCGACATCGTCGGCAACGGGGCTACCGAGGATGTCCTGGTGATGCTGGACGAGATGGGCATAGACACCGGGGTTGACATTGAAAGGGTGCTGCAGCTCGGCAGGGTGCTGGAGTGGGTATACCAGGAATCGTTCCCCAGGGTGTACTGCACGAAGGCCGGCAGGCCCATCAAGTACCCGGTGGAGTGGTGTATCCCTACGGCGGATATGTCGTACATACCTCCATACAAAGAGGGTGCCTGGGCCGTGCCCGAGAAGTACAAGCCCGCCTCTGCCGAGTTCATCGAGAAGGAGTTCAAGGGCAGGAAGTTGCGCTGGGACCCCTTCGAATACCTGGCCAAGGGAACGAAGAAGACAAGGAAGCCTAAGAAAGCAAAGAAGTAGGCTTCAACGACCGGCGGGATTGAAAGAGACGGACAGGCGCCACAGGATGTCCTGTGGCGCCTGTCTTCATAATCGTAACTGCCGGGCTCACCGTGTCCTATATGACCTCGGCTGCCCTCAACTGCTCTATCTCTTCCCAGGAGTAGCCACCGACCTCCAGCAGCACCTCTTCCGTGTGCTGTCCGAACTCCGGCGCTGGCATCCTCATCTGCCATGGCGTCTTGCTCAACCGCACCGGGTTCGCCACCAGCTTCACCGGGCCCGCGGTGGGGTGCACGTAGTCAATGATGTACTCGTTGGCTATCATCTGCGGGTCCTGCGCCAGCTCACCATAGTCCTGGACGGGGGCGCAGGGGATGTCCACGGACTCCAGGCGGCGCAGCCACTCATCCCTCGTCCTGCCGAGGAAGACGCGGTCGAGAATGGCAGTCAACTCCTCGGCATTTTTGCTTCGCTCGGCTATTGAGTTGAACCTGGGGGCATTCTCTATCTCGGGTGTTTCCAGTACCTTGCAGAACGCAGGCCAGAAGCGTTGCGATTGCAGCGCGGCAATGACCAGCCACTTGTCATCTGAGGCCCGGTAGACATTGTACATGGGGTTGCCCAGACGCTTGCGCGATACCCGGCGAGGCGTCTTGCCGGAGAACAAGGCGCGCTGCAGCCCGAGCTGGCCATACCACGCCTGAGCGCTGAGGAGGGAAACGTCCACGTGCTGCCCCTCTCCAGTTTTCTCTCGGGCGAAGAGGGCCGTGAGTATGCCGTAGGCCAGTACTATGGCCCCGACCCAGTCCGCAGCCCCGTTTACCTGGACCAGCGGTGGAGGCTCGTCGGGCTCACCGGTGACGCTGAGCATGCCGCCACGTCCCTGTGCCAGCACGTCGAAGGCGGGCTTGCGGACCTCATCGCCCTTGCTGCCCCAGCCGGTGGCCGAGGCATAGACCAGGCGCGGGTTGAGTGCCGACAGGGTTGGATAGTCGATCTTCAGCCGTTCTACGACGCCGGGGCGGAAGTTCTGCACAAAGACGTCCGCGTTCTTTGCCAAACGGTATATCACCTCCCTGCCCTGTTCCTTCCTCACATCCAGGGATATTCCCTTCTTGTTGCGGTTGTGGCATTCGAAGTAGGTGGCCAGCGCCGTCTGGTCGCCGCGCCATACCAGTCCCCTGCCGGGGTCGCCGCCAACGCGCTCCTCTATCTTGACCACCTCTGCTCCCATGTCCGCCAGCGCAGTTGTGGCCACCGGACCCTGTTGCCAGATTGTGAAGTCGAGAACCCTGATGCCTTCCAGTGCCTGTGCCATCGTGTGTC
>JBFMDE010000085.1:0-4455 GCA_040754215.1 Chloroflexota bacterium | reverse complement strand
GGTCTACCTCGTTGGGGCAGGGCCGGGAGACCCTGGCCTCATAACTGTGAAGGGCCTGGAGTGCATTCGCGCCGCCGATGTCATAGTCTATGACCATCTGGTTGACCAGCGCCTGCTGGCGGAGGCACGCCGGGATGCCGAGTTCGTGTATGTGGGCAAGTCGTCGGTCAGCCACACGATGAGCCAGGCCGAGGTCAACCGGCTCCTGGTGAAGAAGGCCCGGGGGGGCAGGATGGTGGTGCGGCTGAAGGGCGGCGACCCCTTCGTCTTCGGGCGTGGGGGGGAGGAAGCGGAGGCCCTGGCCTCTGCTGGCGTCCCCTTCGAGGTGGTGCCGGGGGTCTCGGCGGCAGTGGCCGTGCCGGCCTACGCCGGGATACCAGTAACCCACAGGGCGCTCTCGTCTTCCTTCGCCGTGATAACCGGGCACGAGACGCCAGGAAAAGCCGAGTCCAGCATCGCCTGGGACCATCTGGCCACAGGTGTAGATACCCTGGTGTTCCTCATGGGCGTGGCCAACCTGGGATACATCGTGGAACAGTTGCTCAAGAACGGCAGGCCAGCGGGCACGCCGGTGGCGGTGATATGTGAGGGTACATTGCCCAGCCAGCGGACGGTGACGGGCACGCTGGGGGGCATCGTGGACAAAGCAAGGGAGGCCGGGGTGACACCGCCGGCAGTGCTCGTAGTCGGCGAGGTGGTCGCTTTAAGGGAGAAGCTGGGGTGGTTCGACCGCCGGCCGCTCTTCGGTAAGCGCGTGCTGGTGACCCGCGCCAGGGGGCAGGCGAGCAGGCTGAGCCGGATGCTGGAGGAACAGGGAGCCCAGGCCATAGAACTGCCCGCCATCGAGATAGAGGCGGTAGCGGAGAACCCCGACCTCGACCGGGCGGTGCGCGGCATAACAGGATATGACTGGGTCTTCTTCACCAGCGCCAATGCCGTGGACATCTTCCTGCAGCGGCTCTTTGCGCTGGGCGGTAGCAATAGGGACTTCGAGAAGGCAAGGGTTGGCGCCATCGGCCCAGCTACCGCCGCCGCGTTGTCCCGGCACGGCCTGCGGGCAGACTATGTACCCCGGCGTTTCGTCGTCGAGGGCATTCTGGAGGACATCAACCCGGCAGATGTGGGGGACAAGCGGGTGCTCTTGCCCAGGGCGGACATCGCCCGTCCTGAGCTGGCCAGGGGGCTGGAGCGTCTGGGTGCCCGGGTGGACGGGGTGGTGGTGTACCGCACGGTCCCGGCCAGGGGCGGGAATGAGTCCCGACAGGTCGGGATGAGGATGCTTCGCGAGGGGGCCATAGACATGGTCACCTTCACCAGCTCCTCCACGGTGCGCAATCTCGTGGAATTGCTGGGCGATAGCATCAGGTATCTGGATGGGGTACTGGTGGCCTGTATCGGGCCGGTGACTGCAGACACCGCCAGGGAGCTGAGAGTGAGGGTGGACATCGTGGCCGGGGAGCATACCATAACCGGCCTGGTCCAGGCGCTCGTCGCCCATATTTCCTCAATACGTAAGGACGCTTCCCTCTCCCCTGGTGAGAGGGGGTCAGGATGAGGGGGATGTGTTGCTAAACAATCTCAGACTAAGGCCTCGCCGCCTTCGCCGCTCTGAGGGCCTGCGCCGCATGGTGCGTGAGACCGAGGTGCGGGTCAACGACCTGGTCTGTCCCCTGTTCGTGGTGCCGGGGAAGGGCGTGAGGCGAGAGGTTGGCTCCTTGCCGGGCAACTTCCACCTCTCTGTGGACGTGCTGCCGCAGGAAGCGGAAGGGCTGCTTAAACTGGGGATACCGGCGGTGCTCCTCTTCGGGCTGCCGGAAAGCAAGGACGAGATGGGTTCTGGCGCCTATGCGGAGGACGGCGTGGTACAGCAGGCCGTACCTGCCCTCAAGCGGGCGCTTCCGGAGTTGGTGGTCATCACCGATGTCTGTCTCTGCGAGTACACCAGCCACGGGCACTGCGGCGTCGTGATTGACGGTCATGTGGACAATGACCGCACCCTGGAGCTCGTCGCCAGGACGGCGCTGTCCCAGGCGCAGGCCGGCGCCGACGTTGTGGCCCCCTCTGGCATGATGGACGGCCAGGTGGCGGCCATACGCGCACTGCTGGACGAGAACGGCCTGGGGATGACTGCCATCATGTCCTATGCTGCGAAGTATGCCTCGGCCTTCTACGGGCCCTTCCGGGAGGCGGTGGACTCTGCACCTCAGTTTGGCGACCGTCGCTCCTACCAGATGGACCCACCCAACGTAAGGGAAGCCTTGAGGGAGGCGAGGCTGGACATCTCCGAAGGGGCCGATATTGTAATGGTGAAGCCAGCGCTGGCCTACCTGGACGTCATCAGGTGTGTCAGGGACGCCTGCGATGTCCCGCTCGCCGCCTACAACGTCAGCGGTGAGTTCGCCATGGTCAAGGCCGCCGCCCAGAGGGGGTGGCTGGAGGAGAGGAAGGCGGTGCTGGAGGTGCTTACCGCCATAAAGAGGGCTGGCGCGGACATCATCCTGACCTATCACGCCAGGGAGGCGGCGGGCTGGCTGGGGCAGGATACCTAGAGGGAGTCTGACACCGGAATGCGGATGCAGCGTTCGAGGGAGCTGTTTGAGGAGGCCCAAAGCTACCTGCCGGGTGGCGTTGACAGCCCGGTGCGGGCCTTCGGTGCAGTTGGCGGGCACCCGTTCTTTGTGCGCCGGGGCAGGGGGTCGCGGCTCTACGACGAGGACGGCAACGAGTACATAGACTATGTCTGCTCCTGGGGGCCGCTCATCCTCGGCCATGCCCATCCCCGCGTGGTGGAGGCGGTGAGGAGCGCGGCTGAGAATGGTCTCACCTTCGGTGCACCCACAGAGCTGGAGACCACGCTGGCGAAGCTGGTGTCCGCGGCCATGCCGTCAATGGAGATGGTGCGTTTCGTCAACTCGGGTACCGAGGCGGTGATGAGCGCGCTGCGACTGGCCAGGGCGTATACGGGACGCAACAAGATAATGAAGTTCGCCGGATGCTATCATGGCCACTCCGACGGGCTGCTGGCCAGGGCAGGGTCGGGGCTGGCTACCCTCGGCCTTCCGGCGAGCCCCGGGGTACCCTCCTCTTGGGCCGCCGATACGCTGGTGGCGCGCTACAACGACTTGGACTCGGTAAAGCGGCTGTTTTCCCAACACAGGGGGAAAATCGCAGCCGTGATACTGGAGCCAGTGGCAGCCAACATGGGTGTGGTAGTCCCGTGTCCGGGCTTTCTGGACGGGCTGCGCCAGCTTACCCGTGACCAGGGCACGCTACTGGTCTTCGATGAGGTGATCACGGGGTTCCGGGTCTCCTACGGTGGAGCACAGACCCTCTTTGGGGTCGCGCCCGACCTCACCTGCCTGGGCAAGGTGGTGGGCGGGGGGCTGCCGGTAGGTGCCTACGGCGGCAGACGGGAGATAATGCAGAAGGTAGCCCCCTCCGGGCCGGTGTACCAGGCAGGAACGCTATCGGGCAACCCCCTGGCCATGGCCGCGGGCATAGAGACGCTCAGGCTGCTGGCCGATGGCACCCCCTACAGGCAGCTTGAGCAGAAGACGGCGGCGCTGGTGGACGGCCTGTCCCGGCTCGCCGCCGGGTCGGGGGTACCTGCACGTGTAGTCAGTCTGGGCTCGCTATTCACGGTCTTCTTCTGCAAGGGAGAGGTGGTGGACTACGACTCTGCGCTCAAGGCGGACACCGGCCGGTACCGGCGTTTCTTCTGGTCCCTGCTCGAGGCCGGGGTGTATTTCCCGCCGTCGCAGTTCGAGGCCTGTTTCGTCTCCCTGTCCCACACCGGGGAGGACATTGAGGTTACCCTTCGGGCTGCGGGGGCTGCCTTCGGGGCAATGGTGGGGTAGGGGCTAGCCCTTCAGCCTGGCTTCGGCAGCCGACCAGTTGACGTTCTTGAAGGAGGCTGCGATGTAGTCGGCGCGCTTCAGGCCGTAGTCTATCATGAAGGCGTGCTCGAAGACATCCAGCACCAGGACGGGCAGCCCGCCCGCCAGGTGCCCGACGTCGTGCTCGTTTATCCACTGGTTGAACAGTGTCCCGGTGAGGCTGTCCTGGTACAGCACCGCCCAGCCGATGCCCCGCATCGAGCCGGTGGCCCTGAAATCGGCTTCCCAGGCCTCGACGCTGCCGAAGTCCTGGGCCAGTTTCTTGGCCAGCTTGTCGGCCTTGTCCAGGGGCGCCTTGCCCCCGAGGTTCTCGAAGTAGTACTCGTGGAGGCGCATGCCATTGAACTCCCAGCCCAGGCGCCGCTTCAGCTCGGCGTACTCTGGCGTGCCCGTCTTGCCCTCCTTGAGCATCGTGGCCAGCGTCTCGGTGAGCCTATTGGTGTTGGTGACGTAGCCCTGGTACAGGGTGAAGTGGTTGTTCAGCAGGGTATCGCTGAAGCCCGGCATGCCCAGCAGGGCCTTGAAGTCTCTGGCAACGTAAGCCATAGCCACCTCCTCA
>JBFMDE010000084.1:1821-4839 GCA_040754215.1 Chloroflexota bacterium | reverse complement strand
CCATCGCCTCCTCCAGCCGGTCGCGCAGGCTGCCGGCAGTCTCCTGGAGCACGGCTTGTTCCGTATTAGGTACTATGCCCCAGGCGATGACGCCGCCACGCTTGAGGAAGGCCTCGACTTCGGCGGGGTACAGGGCGAAGTTCTGGGCGAAGCCGTAGGCGTCGAAGTTCACGATGTCTGTGGCTGCCTCCAGCAGCACCGGCCAGTCGGTGTTACTTCAGCAGTGCACTCCCTTGAGGCCAGAGATACCGAGGAATACCTCGTTCAGCAGTTTCAACACCTGCTCCCGTGAGAGGGAGACGAAGGCAGAACCGAAGTAGGCCAGGGAGGGCTCATCCACGAAGATTATGGTGTGCGGCGAGATGGCCCTGAGCGCCTTCTCCTGCCAGGCAGCCTTGAGGCGCAGGAACCTGGCCACCGCATCTGACAGGGTCTCGTCATACAGGATGGGTCGGCCTTCTCCGGTTATGCCCAACCCCCAGGTGACAGGGCCGGTAATCTGGCCCTTCACCCCCATGGGTCTGAGTCCGGACCAGGAGAGAAGGGCGTGCAGCCCGGCGGCGTGTTCCGGCCCAGTGGGATAGCTGTCCACGTCTCCGTCGAGGTAGGCCTGGTACAGCTTTTCGAGCTGGACGTGAAAGTCGGACGACTTGCGCACCGATATGTTCCTGTCCTCTATCTCCAGCCCGGGAAAGCCCTCGGCGAACTGCGCATGCTGGCTCTCCAGGAAGGAGCGCAGGGGTAGCTGGGGCCATGCCGGGACCTGTGGAAGGTACTTTATCACCACGCGGCAGGCCTCAACGGGGTCGGTATGTGGCATGCTGCCTACGGCAGTGGGCAGACAGCCAAACTCGGTTCCAGGTGACATCCGTATCCTCTATGTGACGTATTTGCCGATCAGGGGTGCCAGCCTGTTCTTCAGCTCCGCCGGGACCTTCTCGGGAGCGGTGGCGATGGCCCCCTTGAGGGCATTGGCACAGTTGCATTCCCTGGAGTGTGGGATATGGGACAGGGCGATCCTCACAATCCTCTTGGCATTCTCCGCGTTTCGCTGTAGGTTGGTCAGGATCATCTCTGTGCTCACCACCTCGCAGCTCTCGTGCCAGCAGTCGTAATCGGTAACACATGCCAGGCTAGCGTAGCACATCTCCGCCTCTCTGGCCAGCTTCGCCTCGGGCAGCGCGGTCATGCCGATCAGGCCGGCGCCCCAGGAGCGGTGCAGGGCGCACTCGGCCCTGGTGGAGAACTGCGGGCCTTCCATGACCACCCAGGTGGCACCATCGTGTACCGTCACTCCTGCCTCTCTGGCGGAGTGGTACAGCAAGCTCCTCAGCGTAGGACAGAAGGGCTCGGCGAAGCCCACGTGTACCACGAGGCCGTTGCCGAAGAAGGTGGAAGGCCTGCCCCTGGTGCGGTCTATCAACTGGTCCGGTATGACGATGTCCTGGGGCCGGAACTCCTCTCTCAAGCTGCCCACCGCGCTCACCGAGATTATCATTTCCACCCCGAGCCGCTTGAGGGCGTAGATGTTGGCCCGTGAGGGGACCTCCGAGGGGCTGATGCGATGGCCTCGGCCATGCCGGGGCAGGAAGGCGACCCTCACGCCTTCCAGCGTGCCCAGCATCAGGGAATCGCTGGGCCTGCCGAAGGGTGTGTCCACCTCGACTTCCTGGACATCGGCCAGTCCTTCGATCTGGTATAGTCCACTGCCGCCGATGACAGCTACCCTGGCTTCACGCATTGTCTCCACCTCCGACCTGTGTCCGACCTTCGATTGCCTGTCTCAGTGACACTATGTAAGGCTGACGTGCTATGCCCGCCGGCGTGATGATGGCAGTGATGTAGCGTGAGGGCGTGACGTCGAAGGCGGGGTTGAATGCGCTCACGCCCTCGGGTGCCGTTCTCGAGCCCAGGATGTGTGTGACCTCCTCCGGACTGCGTTCCTCGATGGGTATCTGGTCTCCGGAGGCCAGTGTCAGGTCAATGGTGCTGAGCGGCGCTGCCACGTAGAAGGGCACGCCATTCTCCGCTGCCAGCACTGCCAAAGAGTAAGTGCCGACCTTGTTGGCCACATCGCCATTTGCGGCGACCCTGTCTGCGCCCACGATGACGCAGTCAACCTTGCCCCGTGACATGAAATGCCCCGCCGCCGAGTCGGCGATGAGTGTCACCGGGATGCCCTCCTGTGCTAGCTCCCAGGCGGTAAGCCGTGCTCCCTGGAGCAGGGGGCGGGTCTCGGTGGCCAGCACGCGGACCTGCTTTCCTTGCAGCTTCGCTGTCCTTATCGCTCCCAACGCAGTGCCGCAGCCGCAGGTGGCCAGCGCACCGGCATTGCAGTGTGTCAGCACTGTGGCTCCGTCCGGGATGAGGTCCGCACCCTGCCGGCCGAGCCGCTCTGTGGCCAGCTCCTCTTCATGCTGTATTTTCTGTGCCTCTTCCACCGCCAGGGATTTCATCTGGAGCACGTCCCTGCCTCGCGATACGGCTTGCCCTACGCGTCTCAGTGCCCATGTCAGGTTGACCGCGGTGGGTCGCGTCGCAGCCAGGGTATAAATCACCTTGTGTAGCTCTCCGAGGAACGCCTCACGGTCCTCGGTCTGGATGGCCAGTGCTCCCAGGGCGGCCCCATAGGCGCCGGCCACGCCTATAGCGGGGGCACCGCGAACCCGCATCTCCCTGATCGCGTTGGCAACCGCCAGGTAGTCCCGCATCTCGATGAAGGACTGCTCCCAGGGGAGACGGGTCTGGTCGAGGATTCGCACCCTGTCTTGCCGCCACTCTACAGGACTGACTGTACAGCGTAGTTCCATTGTACTATCCCGCGATGGGTGAAGTAGAGTATACACCATGTGCTATCGTGAAAAAACCCGCTCCCCTCTTATAACTCATCACCCTCTCATTTGCTAAAGGAGAGGGGGGTACAAGGGGTGAGGTTTCTAAACGATCTCGTATCGGGCTATTTGACCCGGGCGTGTCGCCAACTGGTCGGGCATGATACTCGGTTGATGGCCTTCGGCA
>JBFMDE010000084.1:0-1721 GCA_040754215.1 Chloroflexota bacterium | reverse complement strand
CCCTCTCATTTGCTAAAGGAGAGGGGGGTACAAGGGGTGAGGTTTCTAAACGATCTCGTATCGGGCTATTTGACCCGGGCGTGTCGCCAACTGGTCGGGCATGATACTCGGTTGATGGCCTTCGGCACTGATGTTAGAATGCCACAGGGCGCACGCGAGTTGCACCGATGGGGCCACCAGAGGTCGGGAACATTCTGAGGTGAGGGCTGCGCTAATGTTTGCAGGGAGAGGTGAGGACATGCAGCAGACAGCATTGATCGAGGGGATTCACCAGCGGTTCCAGGGAATACTGGGTCACGTGAGAACGAAATATCCCGAACGCGCCTGGATGTACGAGCCTGCGGCAAAGTACTTCGAGCTTCTTCGCGATGACCTTGCCCAGGGCAAGCCGATTGCATGGTACTTCTTCTTGGTCACCCCCGAGATATTCCGCGCCATGGACGTAGCTACCTGCTCCCCCGAATATGTTGGGTCCGTAGTTTCGTCCTTCCCTGAAGGGATAAAAAGGTACGTGGACGTAGCTGAGGAGAAGGTGCCCGACTACATGTGCACTGTGAACAAGTTCACCATAGGCGCACTACTGGCGGGCGATATGCCCTACCCCGACATGATGATACACGCTATCGGACACCCCTGTGACTCCGCCAGTGCGATACATCCGATGCTGGCCAACTACCTCAAGGTGCCCGACTTCGGCCTGGATACGCCTTACTGGGACACCCCCAGGAGCTACAAGTACTTCGCAGAGGAGCTGGGGCGGGCCGTTGCCTTTATGGAGCAGCAGACCGGACGCAAGATGGACGTGGCAAGGCTGCGGGAGGTGGTGGAAAACTCCAACCGTGCCCAGGAGTACGTGCTCAAGCTCGCCGAGCTGAGGAAGAGGGTGCCCTGTCCCCTCAATGGCAGGGCATCGGCTATGACCGGTGGTGCTATCATGGCACTCGCCGGCACACCGTTCTTGGTGGACTGGGTGGCCAGGCAGTATGAGCTTGCCAGGGCACGTGCGGAGAGGGGAGAGGCGGCGGTGGCCAACGAGCGCATCAGGGTGGTCTGGATCTGGCTGCCTACCTTCTTCGACCTGGGCATTCTGGACTGGATGGAGCAGAAGTACGGGGCGGTGTGTGTGATGGACTTGATCAATCACTATAGCAACAAGCCCATAGAAGACCTGTCCACCAAGGAAAAGATGTTGGAAGGCCTGGCCCACAAGACGCTGGACTATCCCATGGGGAGGCATGGTCGTGGCCCGGTTGACCTCTACCTGAGGGAATGTCTGACCCTATGCCAGGAGTACAAGGCCGATGCTGCCGTTTTCGCCGGCCATGTAGGCTGCAAGTATGCCTGGGCCACGGCCAAGGTTGTCAAAGACGCCATACGCGCTGAGCTCGGTATCCCTACATTGACCTTCGAGTTTGATGCCTTCGACCCCAGGACGGCCTCGCTGGATACCATCAAAGAGAGACTGGCGCAGTTCATCGAGGCCATCCTGTAGCTGTACTTCGGGAGAAGCGACGTGCGTAGGACCGGCGTGTTCTATCACGACGTCGTGGGTCGCATGGCCTACGCTTCCCTGGCGATGAGTGTGGAGGAGGGGTTCCGCAGCGTCGAGAGGAGCGGGCTGCTCTCCGAGCCGAATGTCATGCTATTCGAGGCCGACGGTACCAGGGAGATATACCAGTCCGACGAGGACATCATGCATCTCTGCTATTGCTGGGACAGCG
>JBFMDE010000083.1:0-4853 GCA_040754215.1 Chloroflexota bacterium | reverse complement strand
TAGTGTATTATCTTTTCCTTCGGATGTCAATATGGCGCAGCGCTTTTCGCACCACGGCAGCCCTATGCAGAGGTTCGGGACGCCTCGGTGTGCTCGGCAGGCCTTGGTGGCAGGAGTCCGAGGTCCCGCTTGCAGATCTCCAGGTTGATGAACGTCTCACTGCTCACGACGCCCGGAAGGGCCGACAGGTCCCGCTTTATGAACTTGGTCAGCTCCCTCGGCGACCGGAAGGTCCCCCAGGCAAGGACATCGAAGCGGCCGGTGACGAGGCTCACGAAGTGGACCCGGGGCATAGCAGAAAGACGTTCCAGGACCTCGTCAAGACTGGAAAGCCTGCACCGAAGAACGATGAAGGCGGCCGTACTGTACCCAACTGCATATGGAGTTATCACCGGGGCAATGGAGATGATGCCCCTTTGTATCAGGCGGTGAATCCTCCTGCGGACCGTCGCCTCGCTTATTCCCAGCTTTCTGGACACCTGGGCATCGCTCTGCCGCGCGTCGCGCTGCAGTTCCACCATCAACCTGTAGTCCCGCTCATCAAACGCTTCAGGGCTCGGGTCGGCAGCTTCCGCCCCCAATGCCTCCACCGGGCCGGTCTGCCTATCTCCCGTTCCTGTTGCCGACCGATTGTCCGATAGAATCTTCTGTTCCCTCTTCGTGATCTCCAGTGTAATCATCGCCTCGGTCCTAGTGATACCACGAACCGCGGCCAGGTCCTTTTTGCCAAACTCCGCCAGCTCCTGCGGGGAGCGGAAGGTCGCCCAGATAACGATGTCATACCGGCCGGCGACGGTACCGATGAAGTGAACCCTGGGCATGGCCGTCAGCGCCTTGAGGACCTGTTCAAGTCTCGACAGTTCAACGCAAATCCCGATGAATGCTGGTACGTTGTAGCCCGTTTTCCAAGGGGACGTCACTGCCGCGATGCGGATGACGCCGTCCCTTATCATCCGGCTGATCCTCCTCCGTACTGACGCCTCGCTTATGCCTGTCTTGCGGGCAATCCGGGCATCGCTCTGCCTGGCATCCTCTTGCAGCTCTAGTATGATGGCATAGTCACGGTCGTCAATCATGGCCAAACCTGCTCACTCGCGGGTGCGGTGCCGTTCAACTTCGGTCAACCCGCGGCGTCTGAGGGAAAATCATACATCAATGAACAGCATCGGGTCTACGCCCTTCCAGAAGCGGTGTACGCTTTCAGTGGAAGCACGGGCCGGGGGCAGACTCATGGTGGGCGATAGAGGAGTTGAACCTCTGACCTTCTGTGTGTAAAACAGACGCTCTAACCGGCTGAGCTAATCGCCCGGGTGGTACGCCTGGTGGGATTCGAACCCACGGCCTTAGCCTCCGCAGGGCTACGCTCTATCCAATTGAGCTACAGGCGCACGACAACAGGCTCAGATGTCATGGTGCCGAAGGTGGGATTTGAACCCACATGCCCGTTTCGGGCACTACGCCCTGAACGTAGCGCGTCTGCCATTCCGCCACTTCGGCACTGTATCAAGACCCTCTCCGTGGTGGGCAGTACTGGACTTGAACCAGTGACCTCTTGCGTGTGAAGCAAGCGCTCTAACCACTGAGCTAACCGCCCAAAATCCACACCCAGGCGCATTCTATATCATCGGCGCTCAGACGGTCAACGAGGGCCGGGACCCGCGGCGACCACGAAGTTCCTCAGGGTGCCGATGCCCTGTATCGCGACCTCCACCACATCGCCAGCCTTCATGCGTCCGATGCCAGAGGGCGTGCCCGTGGAGATGACGTCGCCCGGCAACAGGGTCATCACACCCGAAACGAAGGCCGCCAGCTCCGCCACCCCGAAGATGAGGTCGCTGGTGCTGGCAGACTGCCGCACCTCCCCATTGAGACGCGTCTCGACCTTCAGGTCGCCAGGGTCAAGCTCCGTCTCAATCCAGGGGCCGAGCGGGGCGAAGGTGTCGAACCCCTTGGCCCTGGTCCACTGGCCATCCGACTTCTGCATCTCGCGTTCCGTTACATCGTTCACACAGGTGTAGCCGAGTATGTAGTCCTGTGCCCTGTCCGCCGGCACATTCCTGGCCCTGCGGCCAACGACCACACCCAACTCTCCCTCGTAGTCCACACGACCCGAAGGGCCCGGCAGGATGATGTTCTCATCCGGCCCCACCACCGCCGTGGACGGCTTGAGGAAGAGGAGCGGCACAGAGGGCAGCGGCATCCTGGTCTCCGCGGCATGGCTGCGGTAGTTCAGGCCCACGGCCACTATCTTGGAGGGCCGACAGGGCGCGAGTAGCCTGACCTCGCCCAACTCGTGGCTGCTCCCATCCAGCCTCAGCAAAGGCCTGCCGCCATGGAAGCCGACGAAGGGGCTCACCCGCAGGCCGTGCACCACGCCGGAGTCCAGTACGCCATACCTGGCTCTGTGCCCGAATGCGAAGCGGATGATGCGCAACTCCGTCTCCCGACCCCGTCATCATAGCCAACTCTACACACGGGCGTCCACTTCCCGGCACACCATTTGCAGTAGGACCAGCGATGGGTGTATACTTTATGTAAACTAACAGGCCGCAGAAACCCGCCTGCGGCGGACTCAGGATGACATTGAGCGAAGGGTCCAGAATGACAGAGCAAACGCCCCTTTCCAGGCCCTCGCCGGAATGTGGTAATATTGCAGCCAAATGGCAAGGGCAACCAGTCCTGCTACAAGGCACACCAACTGGCTCCATACGCTGTTCATCGTCCTCTCCCTCCTCGCCATAGCGGCCTCTGAATGGGCCTTCGTCTATAGCGACATATCCTACGGCATCGTTGCCGCCCTGTGTACTACTGTGGGAATCTACCTGGTGGTCTCACTCGCCAGGATGCCGCAGGGCGTGGCCGACTGCGCCGAGTCCCTGGCACTGGTGCCACTATATATCCTGCTGACGGCCTCCCTCCCCTGGTTCTTCGTCAACCGTACCCTCATCCTGCCCGCGGTATACGCCGTCGTGCTCGGCCTGTGCCTCTGGCACATCTACAGTAAGAAGCTCCCCTTCACCGAGGTAGGCCTGAGACACGAAAGATGGGCCCGCTACTCGGTCATCGGGGCGGTCGTAGCCATACCACTCGGCATAACCGAGTTCTATGTACTGGGACTCAAACCCTCCTTTCCCGTCTTCAACCTCAGCTATCTCCTGCGCGACCTGTTCTACATGCTGTTCTTCGTCGGCCTCGGCGAGGAGGTGCTCTTCCGCGGCATCATTCAGCGCAACTTGATGAATGCCTTCGGCACCGGCTGGGGCCTGTTCCTGGCCTCTGCCCTGTTCTCCATCATGCACCTCGGGTGGCATTCAGTGCCCGAGCTTGGCTTCACCTTCGCCATCGCCCTGCTCCTCGGCTACCTCTACTGGCGCAGCGGCAGCCTCGTCGGCCCCATAGTCATCCACGGGGTGGCCAACACCGTGCTGGTGGCAGTGATGCCATATATCTAGTCTGAGGCCGGGGCCAGGGCCGGAGCTGGCTCGACGAACATGTACCCAATGCCACGCTCACTGAGGACCATGCGCGGCCTCTTAGGGTCATCCTCCACCTTGCGCCTGAGGTGCTGGATGTACACCTTGAGCAACTCCGTGTCACCCGCGTACTCCCTGCCCCAGACCTTGGCCAGCAGCATCCGGTGCGGCAACACCCGGCCACGGTTCTTCACCAGGTGGTACAGCAGCCGGTACTCGATGGGTGTCAGAGTCACTCGCTGGCCACGCCGGAGCAACTCTCTGGTGGCAAAGTCAACGTACAGCGGTCCAACCACACACGGCGGCCCACTGGTAACGGGAAGAGCAGCCTGGCTCCACCTGAGCGCTGCCGCCACGCGCGCCAGGAGGCCGATGTAGCTGTAGGGCCTGGTGATATAGGCGTCGGCGCCAGCCTCCAGCCACAGCATCTTCTCGGCCTCCCGGCCTCCGTCAGCAAGCACTATTGTCGGGACGCCCGACCTTCGCCGGATCTCCCGGCAAACGCCCAGGCCATCCATGTCCAGAGGGCCATCTACCATGACGACTATGTCCGACACCTGGTTTCCTACGACGGCAATCCCGGTGCGGCTGTCCTCAACCGTCATGACCTCCATCTCCGGCCAGCATGCCTCGAACCACGCGACAATGGCCCGACTCTCACGAGGCTCATTGTTAATCATCAGCAGCTTCATCCTTCACTCCTCCGGTAGTACCTCTCGCTTCCTCTCTCTCCTCACCTCACGGCATGTCTCAGCCGCACGCGCTACAGCCACAGCATCCCTATCCCCTGGTGGTGACGACCACTGTCGCCACAGCTATGCTGGTGTTACCAGCGACATCGCTGGCCGTCACCGTGATGGTGTAGGTCCGGCCATCCTTGTCCTTCCCCATCCGGCTGGCCTCCAGGAGTATCGTGGTGCCGAAGCGCGCCACGCCCGGCTGCACCTTCCCGTACTCATCCCTCACCACTATCCTCAGCAGGCCGAGCCCGGACCCGCCTGCTTCGTCCTTCGCCATGCCGCTTATGGTCACCGGCACCATCTTGCCATTGGGCGGGCTCAACACATCCGGCGTCACACTCAACGCTATCTCCGGCGCAGTGACATCGCCGGCAACCGCCTGATTGAGCTCCTCCATCGCCGCATAGGCATTTACCAGACCCCAGCCGTAGTTGCCGTCCCGACCCGCAGCACCCAGGTCACGCGCCGTCTCCACCAGCCTCGCCCTCACCTCTTCGTTGTTCCCCATCCCAGCCCCCATCAGCAGCGCCGCCACACCAGTCACATGCGGGGTCGCCATCGAGGTCCCGCTCTTGTAGCCATAGTCGCCTATCACCGTCGAGTACACTCCCGCTCCAGGCGCCGCCAGTTCCACCTCAGG
>JBFMDE010000082.1:0-4953 GCA_040754215.1 Chloroflexota bacterium | reverse complement strand
GATTCCCCAACGACTTGTCTCACAAGGTCTGATGACGTACACTGAGGACATGAATACTAAGAGGTTGTCAAAATCGGTTCGTAAGTTTGTTCGAGGGGAGAAGGCACGGATTCGTCGGACGGTGCCAGATATAAGCGAACAGGAGAGGTCAACCAAGGAGCTGTATCGAAGATTTCATTAGGCGCGGGGTGTACCCCAAGATACGTTTGGTCAGGCAGAACGAGTTTGTCCGGGAATTAGACCCCGGTATCTCGGGGAATCGCCAACAAGAAGTCGAAGGGGGTAGGAAGGTTGAGAGACCAAGAAGAACAATCAAAAAAAGAGGCCAGGCGAGCGGAGAAGCGCGCCGCTGAGGAAGCCGGGCGACTGGCCAAAGACGAGGCGAGAAGGAAAGCCCACGCGACCAAGGAGCAGAAGATCGCAGAGGAATTGAAAGCCAGGGCAACCAGGGAATCGGAGAAGCACGCCGCTGAGGAAGCCGGGCGACTGGCCAAAGACGAGGCGAGAAGGAAAGCCCACGCGACCAAGGAGCAGAAGATCGCAGAGGAATTGAAAGCCAGGGCAACCAGGGAATCGGAGAGACGATAGTTCTTAGGGGGAATAGAAAAGGGCGGCATTTCTGCCGCCCTTTTCTTTATGCATTCTCTGGTATGGGGCCTAAGCCCTGACCTTGGAATAGCACGGGCTGCAGTACACTGGTCTGCCGTTCCGGGGTTCAAAGGGTACCTGTGTGTCTTTGCCGCAAGAGGCGCATGTGGCTGGGAACATTTGCCGCTGCGTCCCCTGGTACCCCATGCTGTTACCACCGTTATCGCCACGCTGTATCCTCTTGGCCGCCCTGCACGCAGGGCAGCGCTTCGGATCATTGGTGTAGCCTTTGCTGGCAAACAGCTCTTGCTCGCTAGCGGTAAACGTGAAGCTGGCACTGCAATCGGAGCACTGAATCGTCTTCTCTGTGAAGCTCATGGATGACCTCCTTTCCTCGCAATAGGTTGCCGTCTGGTCATCCAAAAGCCTGGGGGGTTCTGAGGGGAATCGAGCGGATGAGCACAAACCTGAAACCTTTAGCTCAGTATACCACATGCAGTTAGGTTCCATCAAATGCTGTGCTCGTTCAGGTATGTAGGGCCTGGCCGGTGGTCCGGTGGGGCCCTCACGTTGAACCTGGAACCTGTATGCTATAGAATCGGCCAGCATAGTCGGCACAAGGGAAGAGAATGAAAGAGATGAAACGGGGCTTGGCCTGGGCCGTCCTCCTGGCTGTCTCCATCGCTTCAGGCTGCGAGCCGGCCTCTCCGGCAACGCCGTCCCGCAGCGTATCCTGGCAGGGTCTCAGCGAAGCACAGGCTGTATACGGAATCGTCAGGCTCGCGGTTAAGGTCAACGGTAACGGGGTTGAAGAGGTCAGATTCTACCAGGATAGCCCGGATGGTGAGCATCTTATCGCTGTGGCTGCCCCCGAGAATGGCCCGGTCTATGCCGCTGATTGGCACACCCTGGAGACCGTAAACGGGGACCACGTGCTCTACGCGGTTGTCACCTTCCATGATGGCAGCTCGTCCCAGTCCCCGCTCGCGGTGAAGGTGGGCAACAGGTCCAGGGCCGATTCCATACCCGCAAGCGCCATCAAGATGACCCCGGCAAAGGATAAGGCCCCGCCACACCTGGCTCCCGCCTTCAAGGACTACTGGTACGACCCTGTGCCCCTCGAAGGACCGGTCAATACCGCCGGCGCCGAGGACTCCCCCTTCATCACCCCCGACGGGAATACCCTCTATTTCTGGTTCAATGGCGATGAGATGAAAGACGTGCATGAGCAGGTGGAGGACCCGATGACAGGCATATACTGGTCGAAAAGGGTGGACGGCAGGTGGCAGGAACCCCAGAGGCTCTTTCTTCAGTATTTCGACAGGATAGGCTTCGACGGGGCTGAGACGGTGCGGGGCAATGTGCTCTGGTTTGCCTCGATCCGCGAGGGCAACTATCGCGACATTGACTTCTGGACTGCGGAACTGGTCAACGGAAGATGGGTGCGCTGGGCCAACGCCGGGGAACTGCTCAACAAGGTGTACCAGGTCAGTGAGCTCCACGTGACCGCGGATGGGAACGAGATTTACTTCGATTCAAAGAGGGCCGGAGGTAAGGGAGAGAAAGACATCTGGGTCACCCGTAACGTGAACGGGGCATGGCAGGAGCCTCAAAACATCGAGGCAGTGAACACGGCGGGAGATGAGGGATGGCCCTTTATATCGGAAGATGGGACCGAGCTCTGGTTCACCAGGGCGACTCCCGGGCCGGCCATCTTCAGGTCAATCAAGGTAGACGGCAAGTGGCAAACGCCCGAGATGGTAGTCTCTGCCCTGGCTGGCGAACCCACCCTGGATGCGGCTGGAAACCTGTATTTTGCCCATCACCGCTGGGATGATACCCTCAACAGGGTAACGGAAGCGGACATATATGTATGCCGCCGAAGGGGTTGACAGACGCCCTCAACCCCAGTCCCTTTGTCACCCCACCCCAAATGCCCTAAAATGGCCCCCAGGGGTGATGCGGTGACCCTCTTCGACCTCGACAGCCTGGACAAGGACAAGAAGGCCGCCGGCGAGCCGGCGCGGGGACTACACCCTGAGCCCGTCGAAGGGCTACGCCCTGAGCCTGCCGAAGGGCCTATGCCGCTCGCAGCACGGATGCGTCCCCGCACCTTCGACGAGTTCGTGGGCCAGGAGCACGCGGTGGGCCACGGCCGGGTGCTGCGCCGTACCATCGAGTCCGACCAGCTCCCCTCCATCATACTGTGGGGGCCCCCGGGCAGCGGCAAGACCACCCTGGCCCACATCATCGCCAGCGTCACCAGGTCCCACTTCAGCCCGATGAGCGCGGTGAGCGCCGGCGTCGCCGACCTGCGGCGCGTGGTGGACCAGGCCAGGGAGAGGTTGACGCGCACCGGCCAGCGGACCATCCTCTTCGTTGACGAGATCCACCGCTTCAACAAGTCACAGCAGGACGCCGTCCTCCCCTTCGTGGAGAATGGCACCGTGACCTTCATCGGCGCCACCACCGAGAACCCCTCCTTCGAGGTCATCGCCCCGCTCCTCTCCCGCTGCCGCGTCTTCACCCTGAACGCCCTGAGCGAGGAGCACGTCCGCCTCATCCTCCAGCGGGCGCTGGAGGACAGGGAGAGGGGCCTGGGCGGACTCAACGTGGAGCTGGAACCGGAGGCGCTGGAGCACCTGGTGGTGATGAGCAACGGGGACGCCCGCGTGGCGCTCAACGGCCTGGAGATCGCCGCATCAGCCACTCCCGCGGATAGCGCCGGGAAACGCCTGGTCTCCCTGAACACCATGGAGGACGCACTGCAGCAGCGCGCCCTGCTCTACGACCGGGCGGGCGAGCAGCACTACGACATCATCTCCGCGCTGCACAAGTCGCTGCGCGGCTCCGACCCCGACGCCGGCCTCTACTGGCTGGGCCGGATGCTGGAGGCAGGGGAGGACCCACTGTACATCGCCCGCCGCCTGGTGCGCTTCGCCTCCGAGGACGTGGGCATGGCCGACCCGCAGGCGCTGGTGGTGGCGATGGCCGCCCAGCAGGCGGTGCACTTCGTGGGCATGCCCGAGGCCGACCTGGCCCTGGCCCAGGCGGTGGTCTACCTCGCCACCGCCCCCAAGAGCAACTCCCTCTACCGCGCCTACTCCGAGGTGCGGCAGGACGTCCAGAACACCAGGAACGACCCCGTGCCCCTCCATCTGCGCAACCCGGTAACGGGGCTGATGAAGCGCCTGGGCTATGGCAAGGGCTACAAGTACGCCCACGATTTCCCCGGCCACTTCGTGAGGCAGCAGAACCTCCCCGATAACCTCCTGGGCAGGCGCTACTACTCGCCCGGCGACCAGGGCTTCGAGGCCGAGGTAGCCCGCCGGCTCAAGCGCTGGTTCGGCGGGGAGAAGGGCCAGAAGGAATGAGGCACGACAGCCTGGAGTTCTCCTGTGGCGACATCTCCCTGGAGGGGGCATGGCACCTGCCCGCGGGCAAAGGCCCCTACCCCGCCGTGGTGGTCTGCCACCCTCACCCGCTGTTCGGCGGCGACATGCACAACAACGTGGTGCTGGCGCTGTGTTGCGCGCTGGCAAGAAGCGGCATCGCCGCCCTCCGCTTCAACTTCCGCGGCGTGGGCCGCAGCGGAGGCTCACACGGTCACGGCGAAGGGGAAGAGGCAGACGTGGTGGCGGCGCTGGACCTCGTCATCTCAGGCCAGGGCGTGGACCCGGAGCGGGTCGGCCTTGCCGGCTACTCCTTCGGCGCCGGCGTCGCCCTCCCGGTAGCGCTGCGCGACGGCCGGGTCAAGGCCCTGGCGCTCATCTCACCGTGGCCGGCGGCCGAGGAGGTGGAGCGGATTCAGGGGTGGCCGCAGCCGAAGCTCCTCGTCTGGGGTGACAGGGACGAGTTCGCCGCACGGGGGCTGGAGGCCGCTTTTGCGAAGCTCAAGGGCAGCTACCAGGTGGTGCCCGGCGCCGACCACTTCTGGCGGGGACACGAGGACCGGCTGGGGGAAACCGTGTCCCGCTTCTTCGCCAGCGCTCTGGGGGTCTAGGGGGCTGGTCAGCCCAGCGGCGACTCGGGCGGCCGTCGCTTGGTCGAGGGTGTGGTGACAGGCGCCAGCCCGGGCGCGTGGTGTCTGCGGGTCAGCGAGATGCCCTTGAGCCTACGGTATGCCACGTAGACCGCGAGCCCGACGACCATCCAGCCGATGCCGAACCATCGGCTGTAGGGCTGCACCACGACCACCACCACCCACACCGCCACCGTGGCCAGAAGCCCCAGGACTGCCGTAAGCGGCAGCTTGCGCCCCCTCACGCTCACGTTCAGCCCCAGCCTGAAGGGCCGCTCATGGTCCGGGCTCTTCACACGCAGCGCCAGTATGGAGGCATGGGCCAGGGCGAAGGTGAGCATGGA
>JBFMDE010000081.1:0-5009 GCA_040754215.1 Chloroflexota bacterium | reverse complement strand
CCGCACAAGAGGAAGTTGGAGCTACCTGTGGTCGTGCTGGTGGATGAGTTCAGCGCCAGCGGCAGCGAGGTGCTGGCCGGGGCGCTCCGCGACCGCGGCGTGGCGAAGCTGGTGGGAGTCAAGACCTTCGGCAAGGGCAGCGTCAACATCTTCCGCCCGTTGCCCGATGGCGGGGCATTATACATCACCACCTCCCGGTGGCAAACCCCCAACGGCACCACGATCGAAGGTCAGGGGCTGGAACCGGATATTCCGTCGGACCTTCACGGCGACGACCTGGTGGACTGGGCCATAGACTACCTGCACCAGCAGGCGACGGGCAGGGCATCGTTCGAGCCTGCGCTGGCAGGAGCGTAGACGGGCCTTTCGGTAGGGCTCAATCCGTGACGCGATTTCGAAGTGTTCACCCTCACCTAACCTCTCCCATCAAGGGAGAGGGACTATGTTTCTCCCTCCCCTGGCGGGAGGGAGCTAGAGGGAGGGGGAATCCACGGATTAGGGGTAAGGCCGTTTACTTATAGTCCTCGCGCGGCGGGCTGAAGGTGTCGAGCACCAGGGCGGGGACAACGCCGGTCCGGGCGGAGTGTGGTACCCCTGAGGCCACGACGTAGGCATCGCCCTTTTTGAGGGTCCTGTTCTCTCCGCCGATGACCATCTGTAACTCGCCGTCCAGCACCACGCCGGCCTGCTCGTGCGGGTGGCTGTGCAGCCTGAGGTCCGAGTTGGCTTCCACCCGCACCAGCGACAGCATCACCCTGTCGCCCCAGGTGAGGCGGGCGACGATGCCGGGGGCGAGCTCCCGCTCCTTCCGCCAGCCCCAGGGAAGGGTCCCGGCGGCTTCCTTGTTCGTTCGGTCAGCGCCGGGGGAGCAATGTTGCCGCCACTGGCAGCGCTGGCACAGCCGGAAGGGGGCCTTCGCGTCCACCAGGCGTCGCCAGCTTGCGGCATCCATCACCGTGCCGAAGGGGACCCCCAACTCGCGCAGCAGCAGGGCGTCCCACTTCCGCACAGCCGTCTCATCCCCTTTGGGGCTGGCGCATCCCTCGGCGGAGCGCAGGGGACAGACGGAGCACAGGCTGTCCACACCTTCCACGACCTGTATTGGGCGTGTTCCGCAGCGGAGCGCCTGTCTCACCTCGAGCTCCGTCCTGGCGAAGCCCTCGCCCCGCTCGGACAGGGGTATGTCCCAGTAGCGTGAGCAGCACACGTGGTGTGCCCTGAGCCTCAGGGGGGTGTTATCTTCTGAAGCCATGCCTTGCTCCTCCTTTTCCAAAGGCGCCCCATTATAGCATGGCAGCCCCTTCGGTGAAGGTGGGGGGGGGTATTCCCGCTGGATGTCGAAGAGGTTGTGGGCAGCATCGGCCGCATGCTCTTCAAGGCGCAGAGGGTGGTCAAGGCGTAGCGGGTCGCAAAGGTCATTGGACTACACCTTTTTCCACCGCTTGTGTGGGGCGCGTGTATCCTTGTCTCTTGTCTCGTGACCCGTTCTAGTTCTATCATGACTTGAGGAGCCGAGGTACATTCTCATGGGCTGGTCGGCGTTCGGGGTGATTCTGGCACTCTTCTTGGCCTTGGGTGGAATGGTTCTGGCCATGATTGTGCTCTACAGGCATCAGGAGCCACTTCGTACTGTGTTTCCGGAGTCCGACAGGGCAGCGAGAGAAATGAGCTTGGGGGCTAAGGTGGTGCTGATTCTGCGGTCGGCCATGCGCTTCTTGGTGCTTGCTTCTTTTGCATCGTTGCTTTCGCTTGTAGTTGATGTGCCACCCCACGTATTCTTCATCGTGGTTGGCGCCATGTGGCTGCCCTTCTCCGTTTTCCTTCTCGCCTTTCCACGATTCGGGGCCGTGGTTTTCGATTTCGAGTTCCGCGCGTTGATATCGCAATGGCGCCTTGTCGGCTACATCCTTCTGATAGTAGCTGCGCTTACTGCCATTGCTGGTGTCGCCTTCATCGCCTGGGCCATAGCTCGACGGTTCTGATGCAACGAACTCCCCCGCATTCGGGTGCGTCTTACCTCCTCCATCGGTGTGTCTGAGAGCGAGGCGGGCTTTTGCAGGAGAAGCGAGAACTGAACTTGGCGAACAGTCACGAGACACACGCTCTAGTCGTCAGCAAGGTGATTTCGTGTTTCTGGAGCGGGTGAAGGGATTCACACCGCGAGGAGATGATGCCATCCTGTGCTATAATGTACACTTAACCCATTGTTAACCATTCGTGTGGGCGGGTAGAATGAACTGTTCTAGTGTCCAGTCCCGTTGGTGTATTGCATTACTATTTCTCCCTCCCCTGGCGGGAGGGAGATAGAGGGAGGGGGATTCACCCTCACCTACACCTCTCCCGTCGAGGGAGAGGGATTGTTCAAGGGATTTATGAGACTTCACACTAGTGCTGGTGAGGGCCGTGTCTCTGGTCTCGTTTCCGCCGTTCGCGTGGGGCAGCCTGGAGTCGGGGAAAGGCGTGGGGAAGGGGACAGCAGATGAGGAAAGCTAGGCCTGGAAAGACCGGGGCTGACACTCGCTCTACCACCCCGGAGATGAGCAGGAGGAACCTCCTGCGCAACTGTGTATATGCTGTCGGCGGCATCATCGCCACCGTCCTGGGTTATCCCGCTGTCAGGTATTTCATCTACCCGGCACTGCGCGGAAGGCAGGAGACCACCTGGACCCAGATCGCCCAGACCAGCGAGGTCCCTGTCGGGGTGCCTACCTTCATAACCTACGAGGAGAGGCTCAGGGACGGCTGGGTGGTCAGCCCAATCAGCAAGGGAGCCTGGGTGGTCACCAAGGATGGCCGAAGCTTCACCGCCTTCGACCCTCACTGCACTCACCTGGGATGCGCCTACTACTGGAACCCTGACAGGAAGTTCTTCCTTTGCCCCTGTCACGACGGCGTCTTCGACATAGACGGCAATGTGGTCTCCGGGCCACCACCCAGGCCGCTGGACAGACTGGAGAGCAAGGTATCAGAAGGTACTCTGCTTGTTGGGATGACCATCAAATCAACAAACGAGGTGGACTGAGGTGCGCAAGGACAAGGAAGGCTGGCTGGAGGAACGCCTGGAGCTTGAACCGCTGCGGGCTGCGCTCCTTGACCGGAAGGTCCCCAAAGGAGTCGGCTGGCTATATACCCTGGGGAGCGCCACCCTGGTTGTCTTCATAACCCTGGTTGTCACAGGCATCATGCTCAGCATGAACTACTCCCCTTCGCCCGAGCATGCCTACGACAGCGTCCTCTTCATTACCGAGGAGGTCCCGTTCGGCTGGCTGGTCAGGGGCATGCACCACTGGGCGGCGAGCGCGATGGTGATACTTGCCGTGCTTCATGGGCTCAGGGTCTTGTTCATGGGCGGCTACAAGTATCCTCGTGAACTCACGTGGGTCGTGGGTGTCTTGCTCCTGCTCCTGGTCCTGATGTCGGCGTTCACCGGCTATCTTCTGCCCTGGGACCAGAAAGCGTACTGGGCCACTGTGGTAGGTACGAATATAGCTGGCGAAGTGCCTCTGATAGGTGACCTCCTCCTCAAGCTGCTGCGCGGCGGCGAAACGCTGGGCGCGGTTACGCTCACCCGCTTCTACAGCCTGCATGTTGCTATCGTACCCGTGTTGATCGCCTCTCTGATTGGCATTCATCTCTTCCTGGTCATCAGACAGGGGATATCGGCCCCTCCCAGGAGGGCGCACCATTCCTCGTCGGCCTCAGCTACGAAGTGATGATGTGAGAGTTTTGAAATGACATTTCCTTCTCCGTGGGCCAGGCCAGGGGCGCCGAAAAGCCGGAAAGAGCTCTACAAGGAAGAATACGAGGCTGCCAAGAAGGAGGGCAAACCCTTCTTCCCGGACACCATTTTCAAGGACGCGGTGGTTGCCCTTCTGGTCATTGGCATCATCGTGGCCATGTCGGTGCTGGTGCCCGTCCCTACAGAATCCATAGCTGACCCTGCCAGCACCACCTATAATCCCCGGCCAGAATGGTATTTCCTGTTCCTCTTCGAGATGCTCAAGTTCTTCCCCGGGTACCTGGAACCGGTGGCGGCAGCCGTTATTCCCGGCGTCGCAGTGTTGTTGCTATTGCTGCTCCCCTTCCTCGAGCGCAAGAGAGAGCGACATCCTGCAAACCGGCCGCTCACCGTCGTCGTGGCGCTTATCGCGCTCTTTGCCGTAGGGTTGCTCACCTTCAGGGGCGCCACAGCTCCCCTGGTCAGCCCCGGCGGAGAAGAGAGCATTCAGGTGGCCGAGGGCCGCAGGGTGTATGGCGAACTGAACTGCTCCTACTGCCACAGCATTAACGGTGTAGGCGGAGCCGTTGGGCCGGACCTCGGAGTAGCGAGCAGAGGTCTGGATGCCGGGCAGGTCGCACAGTACCTCCAGAACCCTCACGCCATGGTCCCCAAGTCCCTCCACCCCAAGCTGCAGTTCACCAGAGAGGAGGTGCAGGCGCTGTCGGCCTATATCTCCAGTATCGGTGCTGTCCCATCCTACAGCGAAAATGCACCGCTATTGTTCGAGAAGTACTGCGCCAGTTGCCATACCACTGATGGTACAGGGGGGCGAGTGGGGCCGGACCTGTCGAGGGTTGGCACGTTTCGCACCCAGCCGTACCTGAAGGCTTTCATCAGCGAGCCGAAATCGGTGTTGCCCAGCAGCACCATGCCTGCATTCGGCAAGGTACTCAACGACGCCGAACTGGCTGACCTGGCAGCATATCTATCTAGCCTCAGGGGGCCGGCTACGGTGACTGAGTCCACCCCCACCCCGGCTCCGACTCCAACTCCAACACCCAGCCCGACTCAGCCTCCTGGAGTGGTCAGCTATTCCAGGGACGTGCAACCCGTCCTGGAGCGCTACTGCAACGCCTGCCACGGGGCTGCCGCTATGGGCGGATTGAATATGACCAACTACCAGTCGCTGATGACCACCGGCCAGCATAGCCCGGTCGTGATGCCCGGGAACGTTGATAGCAGCATCCTGTATCAGACGATTCAGGGTACAGCCCCGGGTATTCTCAGA
>JBFMDE010000080.1:0-5249 GCA_040754215.1 Chloroflexota bacterium | reverse complement strand
ATGCACTCCAAGGGGCTTGAGCTCCCAGGCTATGACCCGAGGACGATGAAGACCCTGGCGCTGGGGCTGGCGGTTGGCCTGAGGGGCGCCTGTCACAACCGTGCCCCTGGCTACGAGACGGACATGTCCGGCCAGGTGAACAGGTTCAAGGGTGAACCGGAGCGAGGTGCCAGGGTGAAGGAACATGAGGACTTCGCAGCGGTCCTGGACTCGCTGCTCATCTGCAAGTTCCTTCGCAGGTGCTTCGGCGATTTCTATACCGAGGCAGCCCATCTGTACTCCCGGGCTACCGGGTTGGAGATGGGCGCGGCGGAACTCAAGCTTGCCGGTGAGCGAATCAACAATATCAAGAAGGCCTTCAACATACGCGAGGGGTGGAAACGCAGCGAAGACTGGCTGCCGCCTCGTCTGTTCAAGGACCCGGTGCCCGAGGGTGAGGCGAAGGGCACGGTGGTCACGGAAGAGGAGTTGCGGCAGATGATTGACGGGTACTACCAGGCCCGGGGCTGGACATCAAAGGGACTCATAGCGAGTCGTAAGCTGAAGGAGCTGGAACTGGATGGCTCCGCCACTCTGTCACTGGAAGGTCTGAGGTATGGAACGCAAGTATATCGCCTGTGACTCTGAGAGTTGCACTGGCTGTCAGGTCTGCGAGATGGCCTGTTCGGCGGAGAAGGCGCAGGCTTTTTGCCCCGAGCTTTCACGAATACGTGTGGCCCACATCGAGCCCGCGGTGGCGGTGAGCATTGCCTGCCGCTTCTGTGAGGACACGCCGTGTGTGAAGGCCTGCCCCAGGGAAGCGCTCAGGATGGACGAGGCTGCCAACGTTATCCGTGTGGACAGGATGCGGTGCACAGGGTGTGGGTGGTGCATCGAGGCCTGCGATTTCGGCGCCATCGCCCCGGACCGCTCCTGCAAGTCGGTGGTCATCTGCGACCTCTGTGAGGGGCGCTCCCAGCCCAGGTGCGTTGAACTCTGCCCCAAGAAGGCCCTGAAGGTGTCTACCCTGAATGTCCAGGCCCAGGTCGCCAGGGACAGGGCCGCCAGGTCTATGCCCTCGCCATAGTTGACCTCGTGGCAAGAGGCTTCCCTCCGAGGCCCTTAGCGAAGGCCGAATTCCCTGGCGGCTGACCTGAGCCCCGCCAGGGCACCTTCAATCACCCAGTCCTCGACGCAGTACGAGATGCGGAAGTACCCCGGGGTGCCGAAGCCGCGCCCCGGCACAGTCAACACATTGTACTTCCGCAGCTCCCCGATGAAGGCCAGGTCGTCCTCTATGGGCGACCTGGGGAACATGTAGAAGGCGCCGTGGGGCCTGGCTATCGAATAGCCCATCTCGACGAGGTGGTCGTACAGGAAATCCCTTTTCCTCCGGTACTGCTCCACGTCAACCCCGGCGTCCTGGATGCCTCGCACCACGTGTTGCATCAGGGCCGGGGCATTTACGAAGCCGAGTACCCGGTTGCAGAACACCAAGCCGTCCATCAGCTCCTGTCTTCCCTCATAGCGAGGGTTGACGGCTACATAGCCGATCCGCTCGCCGGGCAGTGCCAGGTCTTTGGAATGGGAGGTGGCGACGATGCTCCTGGGATGGAACTGGAACACATACGGGCACTCAAGGCCGTCATACACCAGCCTGCGGTATGCCTCGTCGCTGATGAGGAAGACCTCCCGCCCATACTGCTGCTCCTTCCTTCCCAGCAACTCGCCTATGCCCTTGAGCGTCTCACGGTCGTATACTGCACCTGAGGGGTTGTTTGGCGAGTTCACCAGGACCGCCCTGGTCTTTGGGGTGATGTTGTCCTCCAGCGCATTGAGGTCGGGGATAAATCGTTCATCGGTTGGAACCGGCCGGGGCACCGCCTGGTGGTTGTCTATGTAGTATAGGTATTCGGAGAAGTAGGGGGCGAGGATGACTATCTCGTCTCCCGGCTCGGAGATGGTCTTCAATATGACATTCAGGGCTCCTGCCGCCCCGCAGGTCATCAGTATTTCGTCCTGGGTAAAGGGCAGGCCGGTCTTGGAGGACAGGTGGGCGGCAATGGCAGACCGCGTCTCAGGGTAGCCGGCATTGGGCATGTAGCGGTGCATCCCCGGCCCCGGGTTATTCACCCAGCGGCGGAGCTCGCGTCGAAACTCCTCCGGTGGCTCGGCTATCGGGTTGCCGAGCGACAGGTCGAAGACATTCCTCTCGCCCACCCTTTTCTTGAGTGCCAGCCCTTCATCGAACATCCTGCGGATCCAGCCGCCCTCGACCATGTGTCGTTGCAGTTTTTGAGATATCGCCATCGTTTTGCCTCGTTCGCCTCAGACCTGCCGGCCGATGGCCCTGGCGATGGGGCGCAACTCGGCCATCAGACGTTCGAAGTTGGCGAAGGTCAGTGATTGCAGGCCGTCAACCAGAGCCTCTTCCGGATTGGGGTGGACCTCTATGAGCAGTCCATCTGCCCCGGCTGCGACCGCTGCCCTCGCCGCGCTGGGGACGTAGGCGTAGTGCCCCATGGCATGGCTGGGGTCCACGATGATCGGGAGGTGGCTGAAGTGCCTGGTGACGGGGATGGAGCCGATGTCCATGGAGAACCTCGTGCTGTCTTCGAAGGTCCTGATGCCGCGTTCGCACAGGATCACCCGCTGGTTGCCCTCGGCGAGCAGGTAGTCTGCTGCCGTGAGCCATTCTGTGATGGTGGCGGCGAACCCCCGCTTCAGCAGGATGGGGTGCCTGGTCTTGCTCAATTCCTTGAGCAGGGCGAAGTTCTGCATGTTGCGGGCACCGACCTGTAGTATGTCGGCGTGCCGGGCTAGCAGCTCGATGTGCTGGATGTTGACGACCTCGGTTATCACGGGCATGCCGACCTCTGCTTTGACCTTGGCCAGCATCTCCACACCCTCCTCTTCCAGGCCCTGGAAGCTGAAGGGTGAGGTGCGTGGTTTGAAAGCGCCTCCCCTGAGGATGGTGGCTCCGGCCTTCTTTACCGCCCTTGCGGTGTCCAGAAGCTGTTGTTCGCTTTCCACCGCGCAGGGACCCGCCATGATGACCAGTCTTTGCCCTCCGACCTCTATCCCGTTGACGTTTATGATGCTGCTCTGGGGATGGAATTCCCGCGAGGCGAGCTTGTAGGGCTTCATTATGCGGGAGACGGTCTGAACGCCGGGCAGGACGGCGAAGACATCGGTCGGCGTCTTGCCCGTGTCACTGCCCAGGATGGCCACCACCGTCTTCTCGGTACCCAGGTTCAACTGGACGTCAAAGCCCAGGGAGCGGGCCCTTTCCACCACGTGTTCGACTTGCTCCCTGGTGGCATCTCTTCTCATCTCGATGATCATCGTTCTTCACCATTCGTCTGCTTAATGCTTGAGAAAGGGTGGCAGTCAGATTGCCCTCACTTCCTTGGCCCCTTGGAAATCGTCGTGCCCGTGGCGCGGGCGATGGCCTTGCCCCTGGAGTCCACCACGGTCATCTCGCATACCCCCAGGCTCCTGCCGGCGTGTAGCACCTTTGACTCGGCGTAGATTGTATCTCCCACGGCCGGAGAGCTGAGGAAGTTGATGTTCAACTGGACGGCGACATAGATGTTATCCAGAGTGTTGAGCGAGTAGCCGAAGGCCTGGTCAATGAGAGAGGCGATCACGCCGCCCTGGACCAGGTTGTCCCAGGTGAGGAAATCCCGCTTGAGTTCCAGCTTCACCTTGGCGTACCCGCGCGAAAGCTCCACGATCTGCATGCCGAGATGGAGGGCGTAGGGAGAGTTGTCGAACTTGTGGCGGAGTTCATCCAGGTGAATCAAAGCGGTCTCCTTAACATGCAGGCACTTCCGGTGCCAATGCGGAACGATTGTAGCAACAAACGGCAAGGCAGCACAACCCTTTGTAAGCTGTGGAAGGCGTGCCGGTATTCCTTTCATATTGTATAATCTCTCTCGACTGCACACGTGTGGGCTTTTGTCTGAGAGCTCTAACCCAGGGAGATAGCATGCCGAAGGAAAAAGTACTGGTAGTGGATGACGAGCCAGCGGTCAATGAGCTTCTCAAGGACTGGCTGGAAGGGGCCGACTATCAGGTGGTCACCGCCTTTGATGGCAAGGAGGGGTTTGTGCAGTTCTTCAACCATCGCCCCGACCTGGCCATCATTGACATAATGATGCCAGTCATGGATGGCTTCGAGCTGTGCCAGCGCATCCGTGAGGTATCACAAATCCCGATAATAGTACTTAGCGGCAGGGGGCAGGAGGTGGACAAGGTGCGGGGGTTGCACCTGGGGGCTGACGACTATCTGGTGAAGCCGATCGGTGGCAAGGAGCTGCTGGCCAGGGTGGCCGCTGCGTTGCGCCGGGCCAAGCTGCCGCCGGCAGAACCTTCGGCTACCTATTCCGATGGCGTGGTGAGCCTGGACTTCAAGCAGCACGAGGCCTATGTCCGGGGCGAGCGGGTGTCACTCACGCCGACCGAGTTCCGACTGCTTGCCTATCTGGTGCAACATCGGGGGCAGGTGGTCTCGCCGCAGCAGTTGTGGGATAGCGTGTGGGGCTGGGATGCTGGCTCTCTGGACAGCGTCAAGTGGCACATCTCCTACCTGAGGAAGAAGGTAGAAGAGGACCCGGAGTCGCCGAAACTGGTCATCACCATCAGGGGTGTCGGCTACCGCTACCAGCCACCAGCGCCCTAGCCCTGTCTGACACCGCCGCCGGTTTCGACGAACTCGGGACCATCACCCTGGCAAATGCCTTGTGTGCGATGACGACCGCGAGCGCCAGGAACGCCAGTGCCCAGGGTGTCAGGTGGTACGCTAGTGCACCAGCGAAGCCGAGCGAGAATAGCGCCAGGTCCTGGATGGCGTCCTGCTTCCATTCCCGCTGCCACAGGCGGAACTGGTTCTTTCCCGTCTGAATGGAGGCGACCCCGGCGACCACGATACGGTTCACCAAATAGATGGTGGCGGCTGCCAGTGCTGTTCCAGCTAGGCCTGTAGGCCAGCTGAAGAACAACGCACCCGTGGGGTTCACGGCAGCATATGCCAGGCCGGCGCCGCCTACACAGAGGACAGTCATAGCAGAGTTGAGCAGAATATGGGGCCACCGCCACTTGAGGACCACCTGGGAGGTAGCCATGCCAAGGCCGACTGCAGTCGCGGCCAGCGCGGGAGGCAACAGGAGCACAGCCACAAATGTGGGGGCGGTGGCGAGGCTCACCTTGACCTTCGGACCGAGCGGAATGGGGTAAGCGCCGGCAAGCCCGGTGAGCACCGCCAGGGC
>JBFMDE010000079.1:0-5546 GCA_040754215.1 Chloroflexota bacterium | reverse complement strand
CGGCTGTAAAGACCGCTATCCGCTACCGCCTGACCATCTCGTAGAAGGCCTCTACCCTGGTCTTCAGTTGCCCTGACCCGGCCAGGTGGTATTCCCGCTCCAGCAGCAGGAAGGGAAGGCCCAGGCCTTCAACATAGTCCTTTACCACCGGGCAACTGCCCCCGTGAATATGGCACCACTTTATCTTCTGAAAGATTACGCCATCTACCTTTAGACTCTTCGCTATCTCACCGATGCGCTCCAGCCTGACCATGGCAGGAGACATGCGCGGACAGGGACTACGGGTCAGATAGTAGTCGCTCAGCGCCCCCAGCAGGTCTCCGGTGGTATCCACCTGCTCCCGGCAGTACCTTGTCCCGGTGCACAGGTCATCCGCCACTACCACTCCGCCTGAGCCTTCGAGGAGCCTCACGAACTCCATGTCATCCACTTCACTCCCTACCAGCAGAAGCCTGACTCCATCAGGGCCTGCCGACTCGACCTGCCCGCGGCTCAACTCTGCGACCAGCTCTTCCAGGAGCTTATTGTAGCGTTCCGGGTCCATGAACGTTCCAGCCGTGGAGACAACCAGGGCCTCTGTCCCTGAGAGCCGTGGCGGAGTAGTCGTCCTCATCAGAGCCAGCTGTTTCAGCAGTGACCTGGTCCTGTTGTAGACGCCTACAGCCCTGCTCAGTGACCCGCTGGAGATGTCTACAGCGAAGTACTCCTCCAGCCTTTCCTTGAAAACCCTGACCTCGTTCCTGAAGAAACCGCGGGTCAACTCCGAGACGGAATTCGGCACGTTCAGGAGGTGGACGAAGGGCGTCTTCACATGGTTTGACCAGACGTCAAAGCCGCGCCTGTTCTGCATGCAGCTATCCGCTGCCACAAACCCAGCCAGAAAATCATAAGTCCCTTTGAGCCCCTCCTCAACATAGCTGCAAACAAAAGAACAGTTATTGGAGTAAAGGACGGCACTCGCCCGCGGCGTCAGTCCTCCCGTACCCACGACCCTCACCGGGAGCATCCCTGCGGCGTAGACCACCTCCAGCGGAACAAAGTCAGAAATCCACCCAATTGCCTTCCTATCCCCGCGCTCCGCCCTCGCCACCTCGAAGCGGTCCCGGACGATATCCTCGAACTTCCCGATGTACGTCCTTGTGCTCAATTCCCTGCAATGACCTCTACTTCTTCACCACGGTGACCAGAAAGTCCTCGATCCTCCTTCTCTGTTCCTCCAGAGATACCACCCTCGGGTCTATCGGGTCTCCATCGATAGTCAAGGTGGGGATGCCCAGTCGCTCCCTCAGGTCATTCTTCATCATGTTGTAGACGCCCCCAAGGTTAGCGCAGCCAGGATGGCCGTAGAGTATCATGGCATCCAGCTTGAACTCCCGGCAGTTGTGCAAGAAGCCTTCTCTCCAGGCGCTATAGGGATAGCATATCCTCAGCCCGGGGTAGCCCAGGACCCTTCTCGCTATGACCTGCAGTGGCTCCAGGCCCTCCTCGATCTCGGGCTCGGGCATGGAGTTGTTTATGTCCAGCACCACCTCGGTATTGTGTTCTTTCTTCATCCAGTCAAGGATCGTCAGTTTCCAGTAGGGCAAGGCGCCGACCCAGCCCACGCGATACTTCTCCTCAGCCAGAGGGGCTTCTCTCCTCTCAGCCGACTCCTTCTTCTCCTGGTACAGGGTCTCGTAATACTCCAGCGCCTCCGGGCGGCCGCGGCAGTGGTACAGGATGCCGAAGGACGATATTCCCTCCCTGCCAGTGAGCGGCGCCGGCACAGCTTTTCTCAGCTCCTGCTGTATCCTCACGTGATAGTTGTTGGTCTTCCTCGAAATCTCGGCGACCTCCCGCAGCCTTGCGGGGTCCATCCTGCGCCCGGTGTGCTCCTCCAAGAACCGGATAAGCTCCTCAAGCTGTCTCTGGTAGTACTCCACCTGCTCCTCGCCAGGTGTCTCCCAGGCCGCGGTAGGGATGTGAAGATAGAAGGTGGGGCGCTTGTAGATGTTGCTGCAGACCTCAAAGAGCATGAGATAGCTATCGCAGGGGACGGTCGAACTGATGAGGCAATCGGGAGTGATGACCTCGCGGGAGATGGCCATGCCCGTGGTGGACTGGTGCGGCCGGCATATCTCGTCCGCCATCCCATGGGCCTGTGCCAACTCAATGTACCCCATGGTCAGCTCCGGACTCACCGTTGACATCTGGATGGAGTACTGCTCCGGGATGAAGACCACCAGGTCCAGCGCGACGAGTATCTCCGAGGGGACGGACCAGACCACCCAGACTACGGACTTGCCCTTCTTCTGGGCATCCCTAACCTCTTCAAAATAGTCGAGCTTGATCCGGGCGAACTGCTCCTTGCTCTTGACCCGCACGGGCCTCTTCTGCAGGTAGTCCAGCCTGCTCCGGAATTCCTCCACCATGTCATCTATCTTCAACGGTCCCTCCAGCAGCCACCGGCATCGCGGACACCAGCTCGTAGTTGGGGCCAGAGCCAAAAGACGGAGGAAGTCATGAGAGGGGCTCCGCCCCTCTTCGAGTCTACTCCCCCTTCCCTTCGAAGGGGAAGGGGACAGGGGGATAGGTCGCTAAACAGTCTCATTATAGCCCGCACCAGCCAGAAGTCAACAGATTTCCGCACGTCGCAGACCAACTAGACCATCCTCGTCATTCGTGCTTACGATATGCGGCATCCAATAGATAATTCCTGACGCTTGTCTGCAACAACAAGCCTCTGTGGAGCTGCACTGGCTTTTGACAGCGTGGTACAATCGGCCCGGAATACCGATTGAGGGTAAGGGTTGGCTAGACCAGCAGTCAGCAAGACACCAAGGAGGCAACGAGACGAATATGGCAGGTTTCGGTTTCGATGAAGCTCAGGAGATGTTACGTCGCCAGGTAAAGGACTTTGCGCAGAAGGAGTTGGCGCCAGGTGCCCAGAAGAGGAATGCCACGACCAAAGCCCCCAGAGAGGTCGCGCGGAGGCTGGGGGAGATGGGCCTGCTCGCCATTCCGGTCCCGGAGAAATATGGCGGCCAGGGGTCGGACTGGGTCTCCTACGCCATAGCCCTGGAGGAGCTGGCCAGGGTGGACTTCTTCGCTTCCATGGCACCCATATACGCCGGGGTCGCCTACGTGCTGTTGAGCCAGACACCGGAGGAGAAATGGCGCCAGTGGCTGCCGCCGGTACTCCAAGGAGAACGGATATGCTGCTTCGCCGTCAGTGAACCCGAGGCCGGCTCCGATGCCGCGGCGATGAAGCTCACTGCAACCCGCGATGGCGACGGCTACATCCTCAATGGAGAAAAGACCTCCATCAGCGTGGGCATGGACGCCGACGTGGCATTGCTCTTTGCCAAGACCAACCCCAAGGAGAGGGCCCACGGCATCACCACGTTCTGGGTACCACTCGACCTCCCCGGCATCGTCAGGAGCCACCTGCCTCACACCGGGTACAAGCCGATGGCGGCAGCCTCCATCATTTTCGACGGCGTACGCATACCCGCAGCTAATAGGATCAGCGAAGAGGGCAAAGGGTTCTACGCTGCCGCTGGCGGGATGGACTTCCTCCGCCCCTCACTGGGGATGGTCTCCCTGGGAATGGCAGAGGCAGCGCTCGACGCTGCCGCATCCTACGCACTGCAGCGCACCGCCTTCGGCAGGCCCATCGCCAAGTTCGAGGGCGTATCTTTCAAGGTCGCCGAGCATGCCACCCGCCTCGAGGCCGCCAGGCTCCTCTGCTACCGCACCTTCTACCTCAGGGACCTCGGGCTGCCCCATACCAAGGAATCTGCCATGTGCAAGTGGTGGTGTCCAGTGGTGGCCTTCGACGCGGTGCACGATGCTATCCTCCTACATGGCCACATCGGCTACAGCGAGGAGTTCCCCCTGGAGCAGCGACTGCGCGACCTCCTGGGCATGGAGTTCGCCGACGGCACTGCGCAGATAATGAAGATAATCATCGCCCGCGAGATGATGGGACGGGTGGCAGTGCCCTATTAACCCGGACCCGAAGAAGCAATGGGGGTGATGAAAATGTCCTGGCGGGACGACTACCAGAGGAGATTCGTATCAACGGAAGAGGCGGCCAAGACGATCAAGTCCGGCGACCGCGTGGCCTTCGCCTACGGTGTGGAACCTCACGCCCTGGGCCTGGCCCTGGTGGCACGTGCCAGTGAATTGAAGGGCGTCCGGCTCTTTGTCCCCGCACCAGGAAGAGACTTCCCCTGGTACGAGCCAGGGTGGGAGGAGACCTTCAGCGTCACGGTGGCACACGTGCTGCCCGTGGCCCAGGACTCCGTCCTCCAGAGGAGGACCGACTACCTCGTTGGCGGACTCCTCTGGGCCGAGGACCCGGGCGTCCGCGAACCCGTTGACGTCCTGCTCATCCAGGTCTCCACGCCGGACGAACACGGGTATTGCAGCTTCGGCGCTTCCCTCTGGGACAAGAAACAGGCAGTCCGCGAGGCCAAGACCGTGATCGCTGAGGTCAACCCGCACCTCATCCGCACCTACGGCGAAAACTTCGTCCACTACAGTGAGCTCGACTATCTCGTGGAGCACGTGCCCTCAGGCAGGGCTCCGGGCTCCACCGACATGCTGGGGAGACGCACCACAGGGCCCGGTGAGGTAGAGAAGGCCATAGCACATCACGTGGGCACTGTAGTGAAGGATGGAGACTGTCTCGAGGTCGGGGTGGGTGGCGCCGCCGAGTGGGCGTGCCGCCTTGGGGTACTCGACGACAAGCACGACCTCGGCTGGCACTCGGAGAACACGCCACCCGGCATAGCCATACTCATCAAGAAGGGGGTGGTCAACAGCCGGCGCAAGAGCATTAATACCGGAAAGGGCGTGGCTACCGCCTGCGGCGGTGGCAGCAAGGAGGAGATGGACTTCCTGAACATGAACCCCTGCTTCGAGCTCTACAGCTCCCGGTATGTCCTTGACCCGAGGGTCATCTCGGCCAATGATAACGTGGTGGCGATCAACAGCGCCCTGGCGGTAGACCTCACCGGCCAGATATCGGCCGAATCAATAGGGTATGCTCAACTCTCCGGCACCGGAGGTCAGCTCGCCTTTGCCATCGGGGCTAACCTCTCGAGGGGAGGACGCAATGTCGTCGTCCTGCCCTCCACGGCAAGGGGAGGCACAGTCTCGCGCATCGTGCCCAGTTTCGAACCCGGGACCACAGTAACGGTCCCCAGAAACCTGGCAAACCTCATCGTCACCGAGCACGGGGTCGCCAACTTGAAGGGCAAGACTCGCCGCCAGCGTGCTGAAGAGCTTATCGCCATCGCCCACCCCGACTTCAGGGCCGAACTGGGACAGGCGGCACAGCAACTGTTCCACCCATAGGTTGCCCTTATGCCGAAATCAATGCTCCAGATGCGTCGCACCAGGGCCGATAGATGCCGCTTCTAGCAATTGTTGGCGCAGTTTTGTGTCATCCAAGCACCTTGAGGGCCGAAACCTATTGACTTTCTCCTGACGAAGTCACATCATGTAGACCATCCCTCTGGTCGCTGCATAGTACATGAGGCAATAGCGGGGGGTACAAG
>JBFMDE010000078.1:0-5818 GCA_040754215.1 Chloroflexota bacterium | reverse complement strand
GCTTGTATTTTGTCTTCCCCATGCCCATAATGTCCGCACATCACATGGACACTCCGGCTTCCGCGCGGCGGCGGTTCCGCCCGCTGGACTACCTCAAGATCAGCATCTTCGGCGCCGGCCTGGCCCTCTTCTGGGCCAGCCTGCACAGCCTCATACTGCCAGCCAGAATACAGGAGCTCGTCCCCGAGGCCAGCAAAAACACCTTTCTCGGCCTGATGACCTTCTCCGGACTGCTCATCGCCGCGCTGGTGCAGCCCTTTGCCGGGGCCATCAGCGACCGCTCCACACTGCGCTGGGGCCAGCGCCGCCCCTTCATCCTCCTGGGCACCGCACTGGCCCTGGCCTTCCTCCCCGGCATCGCCCTCTCCGAGACATACCTGCTCCTGCTGCTGACCTACTGCGCCCTGCAACTCTGCTGCAACATCGCCCAGGCACCGTTCCAGGCCTTCATCCCGGACTTCGTCCCCGCCAGCAGACATGGCGTCGCTGCCGGAGTGAAGAGCCTCACCGAGACCATCAGCGTCGTCGTCCTGCTCCGCTTCCTGGCCTACATAGTGGACAGGTACCGGGGCGGCATCTCGAAGGAATTGGACACCGCGGTGATAGGACTGGCCATAGTCCTGGTCATAGCAATGGCCCTAACCATCCTGCTGGTCAAAGAAGGACGGCCACGGCCCCGCCCACACCCCCCACTGCACATCAGCCTCGCCAACGCCTTCAGGGTGGACCTCAGGGGACGGCGGGACTTCCTCTGGTTCCTGCTCTCCCGCCTGCTCATCCTGATGTCGCTGGGCACGCTGCAGACCTTCGCCTTCTACTACCTCAGCGACTTCATCCGCGTCTCCGCGCCGGCTGCGGCGACGAGCCACTTCCTGGTCGCAGTTGGCGGCGGCATGGTGGCTGCAATATACCCGGCAGCCTGGGCCTCGGACCGCCTGGGGCGCAAGCCGGTGCTGGTCGTCTCAGGCCTGCTTGGAATAAGCGCAATAGGCCTGCTGCTCTTTGCCAGCGACTACGCAGCGGTCATCACCTCCAGCGCCCTCCTCGGCGTCTCCGCCGGCACCTTCATCAGCACCAACTGGGCCCTGGCCACCGACCTCGTGCCCCCGGGGGAAGAGGCGGCCTACCTGGGCCTAACTAACGTCGCCACCGCCGGGGCCGGGGCGCTGGCCCGGCTGATAGGACCGGCTATAGACTATCTCAACGCCCAGTCACCGGGACGGGGTTACACCGCGATGCTGGTCACCTGCATCGTCTATTTCGCCGCCGGCACCATCCTCATGTTGAAGATAAAAGAGGAGGCCAGCCGAACGCCTTGAACGGTACTGACGCCACCCTAAGCCCGAAGAAGAGCAGATTCTGGACAAGGGAGCGCTACACCCAGGTACTGGCCCTGGCGCTGGCCATAGGCGTCTCCGCCCTCATCTTCTCCCTTCGCGGCCAGATAAGGGGGCTGGGCGACTACGGCTATATCGGGGTGTTCATCATCTCGGTAGCCGCCAGCTCCACCATCGTGCTGCCGGTGCCCGGCTGGCTGATCATCGCCACCATGGGTACCATCCTGAACCCATACCTGGTTGGGATCATCTCGGCCCTGGGCGCCACCGTGGGGGAGCTGACCGGCTATCTCCTGGGGTACGGGGGACGGATGGCGTTCAGCAACTCGCCCCTATATCTGCGCATGGTGACATGGATGAAGCGCTGGGGCGGGCTGGTGGTCTTCGTCCTGGCACTCATCCCCAACCCCGTCTTCGACATAGCCGGGGCAGTGGCCGGCGCCCTCAGGATGCCGGTCTGGAAGTTCATGCTCTTCGGCGCCCTGGGCCGGGTGCCGAAGCACATAGCCTTCGCGATACTGGGAGGCTGGGGAGCCGGACTGTTGGGGATTTTGCAGTAACAGGACTTCACCGAGGACGTACAGGCATGAAGGTAACCATCATGGGCGCGGGTGCGCTGGGCTCGGTGTTCGGCGGCTTCCTCTCCCGCCAGAACGAGGTCGCCCTGGTCGGAAGAAAGGCGCACATCCAGGCCATCCGCCGGCGCGGTCTCCAGGTCTCCGGCCTCTGGGGAGACCACCTCTTCACCGACCTCAAGGCCCAGACGAGCGTAGATGGCCTGCAGATTCAGGACCTGGTACTGATAACCACGAAGTCCTACGACACAGCGCAGACCGTGCAGCAGGCCCTGCCGCTGCTCCACGCTGGCTCGATGGTGGTGAGCATGCAGAACGGCATCGGCAATGAGGAGACGGTGGCCGCTGCGGTGGGCCGGGAGCGTACGCTCGGCGGCATGGCCATCTTCGGCGCCGTGCTGGTAGAGCCCGGACACGTGGAGGTGACCGTCTACGCCGCCGAGTGCAAGCTGGGGGCGCTCGCCGGGGGCCAGGGGCGGGCCGAGGCAATGGCCCGGATGTTCTCCGCCTGCGGCATCCCGACGCTGCCCTCGCCGGACATACTGGCCGAGAAGTGGCTGAAGGCATTTTACAACATCGCCCTCAATCCACTCTCGGCGATATTGAGGGTACCCTATGGAGTCCTGGGGGAGCACGAGGAGACCCGCGCCATCATGCGCCAGGCCCTGGAAGAGGCCTTCGCCGTAGCCGCGGCCGAGGGAGTCAACCTGAAGGCCAGCGCCGCAGACTACTTCCGGCGCCTGCTCCAGGTGCAACTACCGCCTACGGCACAGCACCGCAGCTCCATGTTGCAGGACATCCAGCGCGGGAAGGCCACTGAGATAAACTATCTCAACGGACTCGTGGTCAGGCTGGGGCAGAAGCACGGCATCCCAACGCCGGTAAACGGAGTGCTGGTGAACATCGTCAAGGTACTGGAAGGCAGAGCAGCAAACAAGGGGAACTGCTGAATCCTAGAACTCCTCCGCCTCCTCCTCCATGAGCATGTCGGCGACCCTGGGCCCCACTATCGCTTCCGCGGTGAGCTGCCTTACGCTGGTGAAGTACTTTTCGAGCAGCTTGTCCCTGCTCCCGCCGAGGAAACACCACACCCTTTCCCCTTCCTCAGTGGCGTAGCAGACCCACATCATGAACATCTTGTCCTTCATGTTGATGTAGAGCTTGCCCTTGTCGGCCTCCAGCATATCGTACAGCAGGTACTCTGGCATCTGGTGTACTGCTATGGCATAGTCCGGAGTGCCGCCAAGCGTCTTCTCCATGTCCTCCAGTTTCTGATAGCAAGGGCCGACCTCGTCCGGGGTCATGCAAAGCACACCGACGACCTCGTAGCGGATGCCGCCCTCCTGCCGACGCGCGTGGAAGTCCGGAGTCACGCCACCGACCTGCGAAACGGGCAACATCTCATATTCGACGTCCGTGAGCAGCCGGGTGATAGCGCCCAGCATCTGCTCCCGGGTCAACCTGCCCACGATGGCATGGATGTCAACCTCTCCACGCCCCGCCGCCTCATCTATCTTCCGCCACCTTCTCTCCAACCTATCCATGGCTACTCCCTCCACGTCCAACTCAGCTTACCCAGACTAATGTGAAGTCTCACAAATCCCTCAAACAATACCTCTCCCTCGACGGGAGAGGTGTAGGTGAGGGTGAATCCCCCTCCCTCTATCTCCCTCCCGCCAGAGGAGGGAGAACAATAATGGAACCCATTAACGGGACGGGACACTAGCGGCCGGCACCTCCTGTATCTCTATGCCCGTGATGAGCACGTCCTCGGTCGGCAGGGACATCTCTCCCCACCTGTTGGCCACAACAGGGGTGCTGGCAATCCTGTCCACCACATCCATCCCCTTGGTGACGATGCCGAAGATGGTGTAGCTCTTGGGCAGGTTCGCCACCTTGTGCACGATGAAGAACTGGCTGCCATTGGTATTGGACCCGGCATTGGCCATGGCCAGTGTGCCGGCAACGTAGTTGCGCGTCACCGGCTCATCCTCAAACCGGTACCCCGGCCCTCCCGCCCCTGTACCCGTAGGGTCACCGCTCTGGACCATGAAACCCTTCATGATGCGATGGAACTTCACCCCGTCATAGAAGCCGTCACGGGCCAGGAACACGAAGTTGTTCACCGTCTTGGGCGCCTCGGCGGCGAACAGCTCGAAGACTATGTCCCCCTTGGTGGTATGCATCGTCGCCTGGTACTTCTTGCCGGGGTCTATGACCATCCCGGGTGGCGCAGTGTATGTCTTCAATGTCCTCTCTCCTTTGGTCGCGGTGGGCACGGGAACAGGCCCGGCCGTTGTCGCTCGAGAGCCTCCGGACTCCCTGGCACAGGCGCTGAGGGCAAGCAGGGCCCCTAGGGCCAGCACCAGCACCAATACCCTTCGCTTCATGGTTCTCCTTCGCCAAAACTGGGGCGCATTCTAGCGCCCCAACGGCGCCTCTGGCAAGGGCCTCGGGCCGGCAGCTTTACTCCGTGGATTCTCCCCCCTCCCTCTGACTCCCTCCCTCCATGGGGAGGGAGAACCATGATCCCCAACATGATGCCGCTGATGTGTGGCCTGGCCCGCCTCTCCTGTGTTATCCTCTAGGCGACCAGGACGGGACACGGCACGCGCCTATGAAAACAGGAGGCCGGGGAGATGCCCAGCTCTACCAACAAGAAGGAATGGCAGGATAACACCCTCATACCCTCCGTCAAGAAGTTCCCCGAACGCCAGCAGCGCTTCGAGACCCCCTCCCAGGCCGAGGTCGAGGCCCTCTATACCCCGGACGACCTCTCAGATTCCGACTACAACTCCTCCCTCGGCTACCCCGGCGAGTTCCCCTTCACCCGCGGCATCCAGCCTACCATGTACCGCGCCAGACTCTGGACCATGCGCCAGTACGCCGGCTTCGCCTCCGCCGAGGAGTCCAACAAGCGCTACCGCTTCCTCCTCCAGCAGGGACAGACCGGCCTCTCCATCGCCTTCGACCTGCCCACCCAGATAGGCTACGACTCAGACCACCCACTGGCCCAGGGCGAGATCGGCAAGGTCGGCGTCCCCATCTCTACACTCAAGGACATGGAGGTCCTCTTCCAGGACATCCCACTCGATAAGGTCTCTACCTCCATGACCATCAACGCCACCGCACCGGTGCTCCTGGCCATGTACGTCGCCCTGGCCAAGAAGCAGGGCATAGACCTCTCTAAGCTCGACGGCACCATCCAGAACGACGTGCTCAAGGAGTACATCGCCAGGGGCACTCACATCTTCCCACCCCGACCCTCCATGCGGCTTACCGTTGACACCTTCGCCTTCTGCGCCCGGCACCTGCCGCGCTGGAACCCCATCAGCATCGGCGGCTATCACATCCGGGAGGCCGGCTCCACCGCAGCCCAGGAGGTGGCCTTCGCCCTGGCCAACGGCATCGCCTATGTCCAGGCAGCCATAGACGCCGGACTGGACGTGGACGCCTTCGCCGGCAGGCTCTCCTGGATCTTCCAGACACACAACAACTTCTTCGAGGAGATAGCCAAGCTCAGGGCGACGCGACGCCTCTGGGCCCGCATCATGAAGGACAGGTTCGGCGCCAGAGACCCCCGCTCCTGGATGTTCCGCACCCATGTCCAGACCGGAGGCTCAACGCTCGCAGCGCAACAGCCCCTGAACAACCTCGTCAGGGCAACCGTCCAGGCCCTGGCCGCGGTGCTGGGCGGGGTCCAGTCACTGGCGGTCTCCTGCTACGACGAGGCGATATGCCTGCCCACAGAGGAATCGGTCCAGCTCTCATTGCGGGTCCAGCAGATACTGGGCTACGAGAGCGGCGTCGCCGACACCGTTGACCCTCTCGGCGGCTCCTACTTCATCGAGCACCTCACCAACTCCATCGAGAAAGAGGCCTCAGACTACATCAACAGGATAGACT
>JBFMDE010000077.1:0-5855 GCA_040754215.1 Chloroflexota bacterium | reverse complement strand
GCTGCTATACTCTTGCCATGACCCAGACAGTGCAGCAGTCAGCGGACTACGAAGTAGTCATCGGGCTCGAGGTCCATGCTCAGCTACTGACCAAGAGCAAGATGTTCTGCTCCTGCAGCGCCAGGTACGCCGACGACCCCCCCAACACCCACGTCTGCCCCATCTGCCTGGGGATGCCCGGCGTGCTCCCGGCGATCAACCGCCAGGCAGTGGAATATACCATCATGACCGCGCTGGCGCTGAACTGCTCCATACCGCAGAACACCAAGTTCGACCGCAAGAACTACTCCTACCCCGACCTGATGAAAGGATATCAGATATCACAGTACGATGCGCCCATAGGCCGTGACGGCTGGCTGGACGTGGAGACGGACGGGACGACGAGGCGCATCGGCATCATCAGGGTCCACCTGGAAGAGGACGTGGCCAAGCTCAGTCACCACTCCACACCCTGGGGAGAAAGCTATAGCCTGGTGGACGTGAACCGCTCCGGTGTACCACTCATGGAGGTAGTGGGCGCACCAGACATACGCTCTCCAGAAGAGGCGCGCCTCTACCTGATGAAGCTGCGCTCCATACTCACCTGCCTCGGAGTCTCCACCGGCAACATGGAGGAGGGCAGCTTCCGCTGCGACGCCAACATCAGCATACGCCCCGCCGGAAGCAGCGAGTACCTGCCCAAGGTGGAGGTCAAGAACATGAACAGCTTCAAGGCGGTGTACCAGGCGCTGGACTACGAGGCCCAACGCCAGAAGAAGCTGGTGGTCAGCGGCGGTGTGCCCGTCCAGGAGACCAGGGGATGGGTAGATGATGATGGCGTGACGGTATCACTGCGCAGCAAGGAATACGCGCACGACTACCGTTACTTTCCCGAGCCAGACCTGCCGCCGCTGGCGATAAGCCGCGAGTGGGTCGAAGAGATAAGGTCACGCATCCCCGAGCTCCCCGATGCCCGCCGCAACCGCTTCATGCAGCAGTACGGGCTTTCCTTGGATGACGCCAATCTACTCACATCTTCTAACGAAATGACAGACCTCTTTGAGAAAACTGTCGCCGAAAAGCGCATATCTGGACTGGACCTGCGCGTTCGGGCAAAGGAGGTGGCAAACTGGCTCTCGGGCGACTTCTCCAGACTCCTGAACCTTAGCCGGGTCGACGTGAAGGCAGCCCAACTCAAAGTCACTCCTAAGAACCTAGCCAGCTTGATTTGGCTGAGGAATGAGAGCGCCATAAACACGCCGACAGCCAAGACCATTCTGGAGGACATGTTCAACACCGGAAAGGACCCCGAGGAGCTGGTGGCAGAGAAAGGCCTGAGTCAGATAACGGATGCATCATCCATTGAGCAGGCTGTGGACAAGGCAATAGCCGACAACCCTGCCGCCGTGGCGGACTTCCGTGCCGGCAAGGAACAGGCGATCACCTTCCTCGTAGGGCAGACGATGAAGCTCACCAGGGGACGCGCAAACCCCCAGGCGGTGCGCAAGGCCCTGCTGGACAAGTTGGGAGAGAAACGCTAAATGTTGTATACTACTGGCCTGTCAGGGATAAGTGTGGAGGTCTTATAGCAGACGATGCCCACATACATCAGCATTGCCCAGATAATAGTGGCCGTCGCGTTGACAGCGGTGGTGCTGGCACAGGTGCGAGGTGGCGGCCTCGGCGGGATATTCGGACAGCCGGATACAGTGTACCGCACGCGGCGCGGCATGGAGAAGGCACTTCTCCAGCTGACCGTCGCCCTGGTGGTCGTCTTCATCGCCATTTCCATTGTCAGCCTGAGAATCCTCAAGTAAGGACTACAACTCCGTTCCGTCAAGCTCGCCACATCCAATCGCAACGCCTTTCGGGAGGATAAGCATTGAGCGCTATCATAACCCTGACCACCGACTTCGGCCTTCAGGACGCTTATGTGGCCAGCATGAAAGGCGCGATACTGACCGTCAACTCGAAGGCAACCATAGTGGACATCTCACACTCCATCGAACCCCAGAACATATCCCAGGCCGCCTTTGTCATCGCTGCGGCGTGCCCATACTTCCCACCAGACACTGTCCACGTGGTGGTCGTAGACCCAGGGGTAGGCTCTAACCGCCAGGCGGTGGTGGTCAAGACCCCAGTGGCGTTCTTCGTCGCCCCGGACAATGGCGTGCTCACCTACGCCATCACCAGGGCCCTGGAGGATGCCCACTTCGTGACCCGTGGCATTACCCTGGACGACGCGACTCAGATAGAAGTCGGTGAAGTCGTGGAGGCAGTGAGCGCCACCAACCGGCGTTTCTGGCACCAGGCGGTGAGCCCCACCTTTCATGGGAGGGACATCTTCGCCCCCGTCGCCGCCCACCTTTCCCTCGGCACGCCCTTCACCGAGTTCGGAGACAAGATGAAGTCGCTGTGCATCTTCCCTACCCCTTATGTCCACTCACTCCCGGATGGCACGTTGCTGGGAACTGTAATACACATAGACCGCTTCGGCAATCTCGTCACCAATATCAGGGTGAGCGAGCTGCCAAAGGGCGACATCGCAATACAGGCCGGGAAACACAGCATCGCCGGGCTGAGCCAGTACTACGCAGAAGGTGACGGGTTGCTGGCGACGATAGGCAGCAACAACTACCTTGAGGTGGCGGTGCGCAATGGAAGCGCCCAGGCCTATCTGAACGCCAGGATAGGAGACGAGGTCCGGGTCAAGGTTACCCCTCCGGAGGCACAGCCCAACTCCAAACCACCACCCAAGGACACCGCAGACACACCATGAGGAACGCAGAGGACACGGGGATTGGCTCCAGACAGCCTCAGGGGTTATACTGGTGCCTCGAACAAAGCAACAGTCGCTAACTGAGCGCACAGTTCGAAACACAGAAGGAGAGCTGAAACATGAACCCGGTGGCACAGCAGACACTTCCCAGGGTAAACCTGAAGGTATGGTTCCTCGAGACGCGCCCCCACTTCCTGTTGCTCTCGGTGGCGCTGGTGTTCCTGGGCACGTCTATCGCCTGGCACGAAGGCCATTTCAACACCCTCTATCTCATCCTGGGAGGGATAGGGCTTCTACTGCTCCATATCAGCGTCAACACCTTCAACGACTACTTCGACTACAAGAGCGGCATAGACCTCGCTGTACAACGGACACCGTTCAGCGGGGGCAGCGGCATACTCCCCGCTGAGAGCCTCGCACCCAGGGCGGTATACCGGTTCGCTGCCGTGTGCTTCCTGCTGGCAGTCCCCATAGGGGTCTACTTCACGCTCGCCCGCGGCTGGCTCCTGCTGCCGCTGTTGGCCCTCGGTGCCATCGCCGTCCTCTCCTACACGCAACACCTCACCAGGTGGGGCATAGGCGAGGTGTTCGCGGGGCTGGGACTGGGGATGCTGCCGGTGCTCGGCCTGTACTACGTCCAGACCGGCTCGTACACGCTGTCAGCCATCATCGCCTCGGTGCCGTCGGGAATCCTCACCCACAACCTCCTCTTCCTGAACGAGTTCCCGGATGTCGAAGCCGACCGACAGGGCGGGAGACGCCACATGGTCATCCGGCTTGGGAAACGCAAGGCTGCACTGATGTACACCATCACTACCATCGCGGTATATGCCTGGGTCGCCGCCTCTGTAGCCGCGGGGGTGCTGACCGGTGGCAAGGTGGGGATGCCCTTGTTTGCCCTCCTCGGGCTGCTCACCATCCCCCAGGCGATAAAGGCAGTCCGGGGCGCATGGCACTACGAGGAGCCCGCCAGGCTCATCCCGGGGATGGCAGCCAACGTGATGGTGGTGCTCCTGACCCAGGCACTGGTCGCCATTGGCTACATCATCGCAACGGTGCTCAGCTAGTGTCGCGTCAGACAGGCAGATAGCTGTTGGCTATATGGCGAAAATGGCGGCTGATGTGCCGGCAATCCATCGCCACAGTGAAATCGGGTGCCCATCCCCCTGACCCCCTTCCCAGTGGGAAGGGGGAGTTGAGTAAGAGAGAGGGGGCTATGCCCCCTCTCTAGAATACTTTCCCCTTCTCCTCGGGAGGAGAAGGGGATAAAGGGGATGAGGTCATCAGCAAGCAGTAATGCGTGTTAGAAGGTGCGACTGCTGTAGACCGCGATGAAGGTATCTGAGACAGGGGAATTTGGCCTCATTGACCTGCTGGGCAAGGCTGTATCCCGCTCGAGCAACCCGGACCACCTTTCTCAGAAACGGCTCGTAGTAGGCATCGGCGACGACGCCGCCGCCTGGAAGGGTGACGTCTCGCTCCAGTTGGCCACCACAGACACCATGGTCGAGGGCGTCCACTTCATTCCGGGGACATTCCAGTGGGAGGAGCTGGGATGGAAGGCCATGGCAGCCAACCTGAGTGACATCGCCGCTATGGGCGGCAGTCCTCTCTACGCCCTGGTCTCCCTCTCACTGCCCGATTCCTCTGAGGTTGAAGCCGTCCTCTCGCTCTTCCGGGGCATGCTCGACATGGGGTCGAAGTACGGGGTTGCCGTGGTCGGAGGCAATATCTCAAGCGCCCCGGTCATGGTGATCACCATTACATTACTGGGCAGACTGAAGGGCCAGGCCATGCTCCTGCGCTCAACAGCCAGGCCCGGCGACCGCGTCGCCGTTACAGGCCACCTGGGCGCCTCTGCCGCCGCCGTCGCCATGTTCAGAGAGACACTGCATCCCGACCCCGAGACCTCCGCGCTGCTGCGACAGGCCCACTTCCACCCCGAGCCCCGGGTAGCGGAAGGGCAGGCCCTGCTCAAGCTCGGCGTGAGGACCGCGATTGACATCAGCGATGGCCTGGTGAGCGACCTCACGCACGTGTGCGAGGCCAGCAGCGTCGGCGCCAGGGTCCTCGCCAGCGATGTGCCCGTGCATCCCGCCGTGCGGGCCGCCTGCGGCCCGGACTCCCTGAGATTCGCGCTGGGTGGCGGCGAGGACTTCGAGCTGCTCTTCACGGCAAGCAACGAAATCGTGGAAAGGGCCAGGGCTACGCTGCCTGTGCCGGTGACGGTCGTCGGCGACATCGTCTCCGAGCACGCGGGTAAGGTGGCCGTCTACGGCAAGGACGGAAAGAAGCTCACCCCGAAGACAACCGGATGGGACCACTTCCGAAAGTAGTCGAGGTCACGAGCCGCAGTCCCGAGGAGACACAGCGCCTCGGCGTAGCGCTGGGCAAAGCCGCGCAACCCGGAGATGTCTTCCTGCTCACCGGAGAGCTCGGCACCGGTAAGACCTGCCTGACCCAGGGCATCGCCTGGGGGCTGGAGGTCAAGGAATACGCCTTCAGCCCGTCCTTCGTCCTGGTCAGGGAGTACAGGGGAAGGTTGACCCTCTACCACATGGACTTCTACCGCCTGGAGCGGGTGGAGGAGATAGCCGACCTCGGCCTGGATGACTACTTCTACGGCAAGGGGGTCTGTGTGGTAGAGTGGGCGGACAGGGCCCTGTCCACATTGCCGCCGGAGCACCTCCTCGTTGACATCCGGCACCTCTCCGAGACAGAGCGCACCCTGACCCTGACCCCAAAGGGGCAGCGTGCCCGGGAAATACTACGAAGCCTCCGATCAGAGATGGAGAGTCAGTGACATGGAGCTTTCAATCGACACCTCCACGGAGCTGGTCAGCCTGGCGCTCTCGGAGCAGGGCATACCAAGGGCGGAGCTTACCTGGACGGCGGGGTTGAACCACACGGCGGAGCTGCTGCCGGGGGTGCAGGCCCTCCTCCGGCAGATTGGCACCGAGTTACAGCACGTCAAGGCCGTATTCGTGGCCATCGGCCCCGGTGCCTTCAACGGCGTGCGGGTGGGGATGAGCACGGCAAAAGGCCTGGCCTTTTCCCTGGACGTGCCACTGGTCGGCGTGAGCACGCTGGAGGTGGA
>JBFMDE010000076.1:0-5946 GCA_040754215.1 Chloroflexota bacterium | reverse complement strand
CCGTGGCACTCAGCGCTCTTCAACTGGCCACAGCCGGCCTGGATGTCGGCCCCCATGCTCCTGCGCAGGGTCGCGGTGATGCCTCGTCGCCTCAGCTCAGTCTGGAATGCCCGCGCCTGCTCGCGCGACGAAGGCTGGAAGGAAGAGCCGGCTACGGGGTTGGCCGCGATGAGGTTCACGTGGCAGTTCATCCCGGAGAGCAGGCGTGACATCTGCGCGGCATGTTTGGCGGAGTCATTCACGCCGTCGAACAGCACGTATTCGAAGGTGATGCGGCGCCCGGTGGCGGCGAAGTAGTCGCGACAGGCAGCGAGGAGCTCTCTGAGCGGATACCTGCGGTTGAGGGGCACCAGCTTGTCGCGCAGGATATCGCTGGCGGCGTGAAGGGAGACGGCCAGGCCCGCCTGGAGGCCCTCACGGGCCAGACGCCTTATTCCGGGCACAAGCCCGGCAGTAGAGATGGTCATGTGCCTCGTGCCCAGGTTGAAGCCCTGGGGTGAGTTCAACGTCCTTATCGCCTTGATGGTGGCGTCGTAGTTCAACAGCGGCTCGCCCATGCCCATGAAGACCACGTTGCTCACTGGTTCTGCCGGGCGTATTCGGGCGAAGTGCAGCACCTGCTCTACTATCTCACCGCTGCTCAGGTTGCGCTGGAAGCCGTGCTGTCCCGTGGCACAGAAGGGACAGCCGATGGGGCAGCCCACCTGGGTGGAGACACAGACCGTGTGTCTGCCCTGAGCACCGCTGGCGCCCCGTCGGCGCATGGATACCGACTCTACGGTCATGCCATCGTCAAGCCTGAACAGCACTTTGATCGTGCGGCGATCGGTCGAGGTGAGCGTTTTCAGTGGTCCCATGGTCTGCAACAGTGCTTCCGAGTTCAGCCTCTGGCGCAGGCGCAGCGGCAGGTCGCTCATCCCGGCGAAGGGGGTGACGAGGGAGCGATAGAGCCAGTGCCACACCTGGCCGGCGTGAAAGGCGGGCTCGCCCCAGGACTCGAGCAGCCCCGTTAGCTCCTCCAGGGAGAGGTCAGTCAGTGACATTGTCTTCATCTCAGTTTACCCACGAATCTGGTTTATTGTAACATTAGGGCTTGAGTGAGGTCAGCGCGCGATGTCATTCTGGTCCGACCTGCTGGCGACCTTCGTTCCCCTCTTCGTGGCTGTGGATGCCCTAGGGACAATACCCATCCTGGTATCGGTGACCCGGGGCATGTCGGCCGTGGAGAGGCTGAGGACGGTGAACATCGCCATGTTCACCGCCTCGGTGCTGGCGCTGGTGTTCCTGTTCCTGGGTACGTGGATACTCTCTCTGCTGGGGATCTCGGTGGGCCACTTCGCCGTGGCCGGGGGTGTGATCCTGGGGGCGCTGGCGTTGAAGGACATGTTGACGGGGAAGATGGTGGAGGCGGTGCTGAAGGAGGAGATGGTCGCGGTGGTGCCTATCGGGACGCCCCTGATCGTGGGGCCGGCGACGGTTACCACCCTGATACTGCTCTCGAGCCAGTATTCCTGGTGGGTGGTTCTCGTCTCCCTGGCGCTCAACCTGCTGGCGGCATGGCTGCTCTTCTTGCAGAGCAACCGCGTGGTTGCCTTCTTGGGACAGGGCGGGGTGCGTGCCTTCTCCAAGGTCATGAGCCTGCTCTTGGCCGCCATCGGGGTGAAGATGGTGTTCGTCGGCATATCTCAGGTGCTGCCGGGCATTTGACTTTCCTCCGGCAGCCTGCTAGCATTCGTCTACTGCTGAAAACTGAATATTGAGTGGAGGGGCGCCGAGGCGCAAGCCGAGGCTTAATCAGGTGGCAAGTCCGGTGTGAGTCCGGCACAGCACCGCCTGCTGTAACTGTCGGGCAATGCCCCGAGCATCGCCCGCTCAGGAGTCAGAACGCCGACCCCTCGACCAAAAGCAGCCTCCGCTGGGAAGGGGGTGTCCATATGACCACAGCGACGTGAATCCCCTTGCTCCCGGAGCAAGGGGATTTCTTTTTACTCGGACCATGAAGGAGATAGGAAGGTTTTCTATGAAGAGAATATTCTTGTCGCTCTTTCTCGCAGCGCTGGTGACTGTCATTGGCGCTTGTACTACGACGATAGCTCCCGGGGCGCCAGGGACCCTGCAAGATGACCTTGGTCGCTCAGTCAACATCGGTGAAGTGCCTGGGCGCATTGTGTCCATAGGCGCGTCCACTACCGAAATTCTGTTCGCCCTCGGACTGGGGGACCGCATAGTGGGCTGTGACAAGTACTCAGACTACCCTCCTGAGACCGCAAAGATGCCCAAGGTAGACGCCTTCTCCTCGCCCGCCACCATCACTGAGATCATCGTAGGATGGGAGCCTGATATCGTGTTCGCTCTATGGTACAGCGTGCCAGACTGGGTGACCAGCCTGGAGAATCACGGTGTCCCGGTATTCTTGATTGCTCCCAAGGGGGTCCATGACATCCTCTCGTCGATTGAACTCCTGGGCAAGGCTACAAGAACCGAGGAGCGGTCAACCGAGTTGACTGTTGGGATGCAGAAGCGCATCAAGGCGGTTACCGACGCGACTGCGGGTTCTTCTCGGCCCAAGGTGTTTTATGAGATAGACGGCACGGACCCAACGAAGCCATGGACGGCTGGACCGGGGTCATTTGTGGACGACCTCATCCGACTGGCTGGTGGAGAGAACGTTGCCGGCACCGGCCCAAGCGAAGGGTTCCAAATGACTGTCGAGGCAATCCTGGACTCCGACCCTGATGTCGTCCTCCTCGGGGATGTGCTGTGGGGGACGACACCGGAGAGTGTAGCGGTCCGCCCCGGGTGGTCCAAGATCAAGGCAGTGAAGGACGGTCATGTGTATGGAGTGAACTCGGATATGGCGTCGCGTGCTGGCCCACGCATTGTGGAGGCCCTGGAGGAGTTCGCGCGGTTGATTCATCCTGAGCTGTTCAAGTGAGAAACAGAAGGCACGCCTGGCTCATCATCGGGGTATTGGGAGCGGTCCTTGTCGGTTCAGTGCTCCTGGCTGTAGCTCTGGGCGCAGTCCGTGTCGAGCCCCTGGCGATCCTGGAGATGGGGTTGAACAAACTTGGTCTTTCTCAGTTCCAGCCATTCTGGCGGCCTGCCGATGAGACCATCGTGATGCAGATCAGGCTGCCCAGGGTAATTGGCGCAGCGCTGGTTGGGTCCGCCCTTGGCACTGCTGGAGTCCTGTTCCAGGGGCTGCTGCGCAATCCAATGGCCGACCCCTACATCATCGGGACGTCGGCGGGAGCTGCACTCGGTGCCGCCGTGGCCATGATGGTTCCCCTCAGCGTGAAGTTCTACGGCTTTGGCCTGGTGCCTATCGTGGCCTTCCTTGGGGCTCTTGGTGCTGTGGCCGCAGTGTACAACCTCGCGCGGGTGGCAGGCAAAACGCCGGTCATCAGCATGTTACTCGCTGGGTTCGCGGTGAGTGCCCTGCTAATGGCGATCATGTCGTTCCTGATTTTCATGGGTGGTGAACTGGAGACGAGGCTACACCAGGTGTTCGCCTTCCTATTGGGTGGGATAGCGGTTACCCACTGGGAGCAGCTGGCGGTCATCTCCCCCATACTCCTGGGAGCGATAGTGTTCGCCCGTTTGTTCGCTTTCCGCTTGAATGCCTTCGCACTGGGTGAGGAAGGCGCTGCCTATCTGGGCCTTAACGTCGAGCGAGACAAGGTACTTATCTTGTCCTCGGGGTCGTTGCTGACCGCATGCGCCGTCTCACTGAGCGGGCTGATCGGGTTCGTAGGTCTGGTGGTGCCCCACGCGGTGCGTCTTGTACTTGGTCCCGACCACCGCCTTCTACTGCCGGTTTCGGGTGTTGTAGGGGCGGCATTCCTCGTCCTGGCAGACCTCGCGGCCCGAACGGTACTAGCCCCTACCGAGCTTCCGGTCGGGGTACTGACAGCGCTCATCGGAGCCCCTTTCTTCATCTACCTGCTGCGGCGCACCAGGGGGCAGTATGCGTTCTGATATTTGCGGCACGACCAGTCTGGAGTTGCGTAATGTGACCTTCTCCTATGGAGATGGCTTCTACATCCGTGACATTCGCTTGAGCGTCAACGGCGGAGAGATGGTCGCCTTGCTGGGCCCGAACGGGTGCGGCAAAACCACCCTGCTCAAGTTGCTGAGCGGCATTTATGAGCCAGCGCAAGGCAGCGTTCTCTTCTGCAGCACCGATTTGCGCCATCTGTCCCGAAGGCAGATAGCCCAGCACATCGCGGTGGTCCCGCAGCGGTTCGATATCCCCTTCGCCTTCAGGGTATGGGAGGTGGTGCTGCTTGGACGCACTCCCTTTATCCACCTGCTGAGGGGTGAGAAGCAGGAAGACCATGAGAAAGCACGGCTTAGCATGGAACTCACTGGTATCACTGAACTGGAAGACCGAATGTTCAATGAGTTGAGCGGCGGTGAGCGGCAAAAGACCATGCTCGCCTTGGCAATGGCCCAGCAACCCAGGGTACTGCTACTGGATGAGCCCACGGCGCACCTGGATATCAGCCACCAGGTAGAGATACTGGGGCTGGTACGAAAACTGAACCGAGAACAAGCAGTCACTGTGGTGGCTGCGATGCACGACCTCAACCTGGCCGCCCTGTACTTTGACCGCCTGGTGTTGCTCGACCATGGCGCAGTGAGTGCCGATGGGACGGCGACAATGGTGCTCACAGAGGAAGCCATCAAAGCTGTCTACGGAGCATCGGTGCGAGTGACCCAGCATCCTACCAGTAGCGTTCCCCACATCATTGTTCTGCCATAGGAGGAGTATGCTAGACTGCTCTTACTCCCGTTCGTATGGAGGTTCGGATGAAAGTAGTCTCTTCCTGGAGTGGGGGCAAGGATAGCTGTCTGGCCTGCTATCAGGCCATGCAACAGGGACACGAGGTGTGCTACCTGGTGAATTTTCGCCAGGAGGACGGCACAAGGACCATGTCCCATGGGCTGGACAGCAATCTGATAGGCCTGCAATCTCAGGAGGCTGGTATTTCCCTGCTACAGAGGAACACGACCTGGCAGACATATGAAGAGGTATTCAAGAACGTGATGCTCGAGGTGCACAGGGAAGGTATCAAGGGAGGTGTCTTTGGGGATATTGACCTCCAGCAGCACCGGGACTGGGTTGAGCGGGTGTGTGCTGAGGTGGACATCGAGCCAGTCCTTCCTCTGTGGAAGAAGGAGCGGCTGGCTGTCCTGCATGAGTTCATCCAGGCTGGGTTCGAGGCTGTGGTGGTGAGCACCAGGGGGAAGGTGATGGGGCCGGAGTGGCTGGGACGGAACATCAACCAGCAGTTCATTCTCGATTTGATGGAGCTGCAGAAGACAGTTGACCTGGACCTCTGCGGCGAAGCGGGGGAGTACCATACCTTCGTGACGGCAGGGCCATTGTTCAAGAGTCGCATCAAGATCACGCTGGCCCAGCCGGTGCTGCGGGAGGAGTACTGGTTCGCCGACATACTGGGGTACGAAGTTGAGTAAGCGGACGGACGAGGTGTACTTCATGGTCTCCGGCATACCATTGAAGGTAAAGGGATAGCTCGTATCCTGTAGACCATGGGCGTGGCAGCGGCTATAATTACTGCCAATGCTCTCGCCGAGGAAAGAATACCTGTATCAGCGCAAGCTCAGCCCCCTCCTTGACTCCGAACAGATAGCTGCCGCCGTGTCCAGGCTCGCCGCAGAGGTGATGAGGGACTACCAGGGCAAGCGCCCGCTCCTTATCGGCGTCCTCAAGGGGTCATTCATGTTCATGGCAGACCTCATCCGTCGCATCGCCTTGCCGGTCGAGGTGGAGTTCGTGACGCTGTCCAGCTACGGGTCCGGCACGCTGACTTCCGGTAAGGTACAGGTCGTGCGCTGCCTGCGTGCCCCGGTGAAGGACAGGGATGTCATCGTGGTGGAGGATATAGTGGACACAGGGGTGACCCTGGACTACTTCCTGCG
>JBFMDE010000075.1:0-5995 GCA_040754215.1 Chloroflexota bacterium | reverse complement strand
CCCGGCCTGCGCCCCTTGCTGGAGAGGGTGCGTTACCTGCTCTCCCAGTTCGGCAGCGTTGAGGTCGTCCACATACCGGGGAGCCAGAACGGCGCAGCCCACCTCCTTGCTGTGGCGGCGTTGAAAAGTCAGAAGAAGGGTATGATACGCAAGTGACTGGCGGCGTAGGCGGGTCGGTCATCGAGGTCGAAGGGGTCTCCTTCTCCTACGGGAGTACGCTGGCGCTGGACGGCCTGAGCATAGAGGTCCCCAGGGGCATAAGCTTTGGCCTGGTAGGGCCAAACGGCGCCGGCAAGTCCACACTCATCCGTCTGATGGTAGGGCTCATCGGGCCACAGAGGGGGCGTGTACGTGTGCTGGGGGAGCCGCCGCGCAAGGTGACCGGCCTCGTTGGCTACATGCCACAGCTTTCTGCGCTCTATAACGAGCTTTCAGTCTGGGAGAACGTGGACTTCTTCGCCCGCATCTACGGCCTGTCGCAGCGCGGGAAGCGCATGGAATGTGTCGAAGAGTGTGTCCGTCTGGTCGGACTGTGGGAGCGACGCAGGGACCAGATACTGAAGCTCAGTGGTGGCATGAGGCAAAGGGTAAGCCTGGCTTGCGGCATGGTCCACAGGCCGCGTCTGCTGGTGCTGGATGAGCCTACTGTCGGCCTTGACCCGGAGCTGAGGGTTGCCTTCTGGGAGCATTTCCGCAAGCTGACGTCTGAGGGGGTCACGCTGGTGGTCTCCAGCCACACCATGGACGATGCCGCCCACTGTGACCGCCTGGCGTTCCTGCGTGCGGGCAGGGTGGTGGCCGAGGGGGCGCCGAACGAGCTTGTGGCCTCAACCGGCCTGGCGGGCGCTACACTTGAGGAGGCCTTCCTCTATTTCCTGCGGCGCGGAGGTGCGGGCGGATGACGCTTGACCGCGCGCTGGCTATCGCCGCGAGGATTATCCGTCAGTTCGCCCATGACCGCAGGACAATGGGGATGATAGTCTTCGTGCCCCTGCTGGTCATGACACTGGTGGGCTTGAGCTTTCCTGAGAAGGGCATCCTGGACTATATCGCTCCGGCACTGCTGGCTGCGATGGCATTGTTCTTCGTCTTCATACTGACCGGCGTCAGCTTCCTCAGGGAGCGTTCCCAGGGCACGCTGGAACGCCTGATGGCCTCCCCGGTATCGCGGACAGAGATAATGGTTGGCTACCTGCTCGGGTTCCTGCTCTTCGCGGCGCTCCAGGCGCTGATCATACTCCTGTACGTCATACTGGTGCTCAAGGTGCACTACGCCGGCTCGCTGTGGCAGGTCTTTGTCTTTCAGCTCATCATAACAGTGGGGGCGCTGAACCTGGGCCTGTTCGTCTCCACCTATGCTAGGAACGAGCTGCAGGTGATACAGTTCATACCGCTGGTCATGGTGCCACAGTTCTTCCTCTGCGGGCTGCTGTGGCCGGTGAAGCAGATGCCCAACTACCTTCAGTACATCTCGAAGGTGCTGCCGCTGACCTATGCCGTTGAGGGGTTGAGGGAGATAATGCTCGCGGGGCGTACGCTGCTGGATGTGTGGGTGGACCTGGCGGTGCTCCTCGCCTTTGCAGCCTTCATGACTGCCATGGGGGCCCTGACGCTGAGGCGCGGCAGCGGGGCCTAGCCGCGCGAGCGGCATCGCCTCCGGGGCGACCGTTTACTGGTCCGGGGGTTGTGTCCTAGGCGAGCCACAAGTATAGGCCTATGCCAAGCAGCACCACGCCGATAGCCAGGGCCGCCATGCCCCCCATCGTCAGCGTCCTGCGCCAGAAGCGAGGCGGCCAACCGGTGAGGAACTCCCTCGCGTCCGGGCGACCCACCAGTGTGTTACGATACCTTCCCTCCTCCCTGGCTCCCACTGCAAGTAGGATGAGGCCGACGGCAAGGAAGACGCCGCCGAGCACTACTACCGGGACAGGGCTGTCTGTCGGCATCGCAAGCCCTCCTGCAGGATTGCGGCACGACTGAGACGCGGATGGCAGCCTGCCGCTCCCTTTAGCTTATAACCTCGGGGCTCGGATGTAAAGGCCCTGTGCGCGCTTGACAAGATGGGCAAAGCTGCCTAAAATGCAAATAGTAGCGATACAGACAATCCGTATGCCAACTGACTAACTGCTTTGGAGGCGGGCGGTTGGAAAGTGGTTTCATCAGACCCACCAGCATGGGGGCTTGGCTGAGCCCCTGCCCCAGTTGCTATGTTCCAGAGATGGATGGCCATATGCCTATCGTCGTGGCTATCGCCGTTAGAGAAGCGAGGCTGAGGAGAGCGAAGAGGCGTTAAGGAGGGAGACAAGGCATGGAGGCGATGCGGACACTACAGGACCATCTGGACAGGAGGGTGGGTGAGCTACAGCGGCTGAAGAAGGAGGGGGTGAAGATAATAGGATACGCCCCCGGGGGGTATATGCCTGAGGACCTGGTCTATGCCGCCGGAGCGGTGCCAGTAGGGCTCGTTCGCGGCGGTGACCACGAGGCTGTGGCTGAGAGCGCGGCCTATCTGCCGCGGTTCCTGGACACGTTTTGTCGCTCGCAGATCGGCTACAAGATGCTGGGCGAGGAGCCGCTCTATGAGATGGTGGACCTATTCGTGGTCCCTGTCACCGACAACAACATGAGGGCGGTAGCGGAGTCGTGGAGCTTCTACACCGGCGTCGAGGTATTCAGGTTTGGCGTCCCCCACGATAAGGAAGATGACGCCTATCAGTACTACCTCGAAGGCCTGCGCATGCTCAGGGACAAGCTGGAGCGGTTCACCGGCAACAAGATTGAGGATAGCAGGCTGAAGGACTCTATTCGCCTCTCCAACAGGATGTGGGAGTCCCTGGAGAAGCTCAGCCTGCTGCGGAAGTCGGCGCGGCCACCCGTCAGCGGTGCCGAGTTTGCCCGCCTGAACCACGCTTCGTTCTATGCAGACAAGCCTGCACTGGTCAACATCCTTGAGTCCCTGTGTGCTGAGCTGAAGGGCAAGGAGGGCCCCGGGGCCAAGTCCCGGGTCCTGGTCACGGGCTCCACCCTGGCCATGGGCGACTACAAGATTGTGGACCTGACCGAAGGGGCCGGGGGTGCCGTTGTCATCGAGGAGTTCGCCGAGGGGATGAGGCACTACTGGCAGAGGGTAAACCTCGAAGGGGCTGTGCTCGAGGCGCTGGCCGATAGGTATTTCCGGAGGCGGGTGCCTCCTGCCTGGTTCAGGCCTTCGCGGGAGAGGATAGACTTTGTGATGAAGCTGGCCAGGGAGTACGCCGTTGATGGCATCATCTGGTATCAACTGATGTACCGCGACGGCTACGACATCCAGTCCTTCTACTTCGAGAAGATCGTGGAGAAGGAGACGGGGTTGAGGGTGCTCAAGGTCCAGTCGGACTACGACAGGTCCGAGATAGGCCCGTTGCGCACCAGGCTCGAGACCTTTGTTGAGACCGTAAAAGGGGGGAGGAAATAGACATGAAGTACGCTGAGCTTTTCAGGCTTTGCGGTTTTGAGCCGGCGGAGATAGAGAAGGAGAGCCCGAGGATAGAGAAGGCCTTCCGCAAGTTCGGCATCGGTGATGAGGACATAAAGCGGGCGGAAGGACGAATAAAGGAATACTATGACGTGGAACTGATGGGTGTGCGCAAGCTCCTGGGCGTGTGGATGAAGGAGCTGATTGCCCTTGCGCTGTGCCGGGAGGAGCACCGGAAGGTGGTCTACTCCGAATGGCCGGGGGTCCAGAACATATTGCTGATGGGGGCAATGCATGCTGCCCCGGATGTCTATTTCGGCACGCCCGGGTCACAGACGCTCAACCTGGTCATGGGGGGCATTTTCGACAAGCTGAGGCCGATACTGGAGGCGGGAGAGGAGACAGGCCTGCCGGCTGGCTCTGCGCACTGTGCCCTGTGGCAGACGCACGTAGGGGCGATTGCCAAAGGGTTGATTCCGAAGCCCGACCTGATGATCTCGGCGGGTTGGTACTGCGACCAGCCTGCTGAGGCTGACCAGCTACTGCACGAGCTCTACGGTATTCCGGTAGTCTATCTTGATGGCTGCCTGGACTGGCAGTGGGGTGAGTGGCCGAATATTGGCACCAGGCAGATAAAGTATGTTGCCGGCAAATGGGCAAAGGTCAAGCAGAAGGTCGAAGAGGTGATCGGCCGTGAGATACCCTTTGAGGCGGAGCGCCAGGGGCTGAGGGACAACGCCAAGCTGTTTTACAACTTCAATACCCTGGTGGAACTGGTCGGGAAAGCAGACCCGCAGCCGGTAAGCCAGACTGTCACCGACCTGGTCTACTGGATGAGTTATACCCCGCTGCAGAACAGGGAAGAAGCGAATGAGGCGGTCACTCTCCTGTGCAAGGAAGTGAAGCAGCGGGTTGACCAGGGGAAGGGAGTCCTGCCCAAGGGGGCGCCCCGGGTGTACTTCGGCCTGAGGATAGCGGTTGACCCGGGCATACTGAGGATGGTGGAGGACGTGGGCCTCTCCATGCCTATCATTTTCGTCGACTGGCTGACACCGCAAGAGCGCCAGAAGACCTCCTCTGTCGCCACCCCGGAGAAGGTCATGGAGGGCTTGTTCAGAAGGGGATGCCTGTGCAGCGCTTCGGGTGCCATTGACTACTTTGCGGAGTACTGCAAGGCATGGAACGTGGATGGTGCGATCCTGTGCTATCCGTACTCCTGCCGTCCCTACACCATCCCGCCCTTGATGGCCAAGAAGGCGATAAAGGAAAGGCTGGGTATCCCGGTGATGGTGCTGGAGGGCGATGCCTACGATACCCGCCAGTACAGCGCAGGGGCGCTGAGGACCAGGGTGGAGACCTTCGCTGAGTTGCTGAAGGCCAGGAAGGCCGCCACGGCGGCATAGCACTGTTTACACCCGGGAGGTGAGTCGCAGTGGAGCGAGGCGATGTTGCCGTCGCCGGGGTTGATGTAGGAGCGGCTACCGCCAAGACAGTCATCATTTGTGACGGCCGGGTGCTTGCCTACTCCATCATGCCCACGGGTCATAGCGTGCCCAGGACGGCGGAGACGGTGACCAAGCAGGCATTGGACAAGGTGGGGTTGTCCCTCGCTGACCTTCGCTACATCATCTCCACCGGCTACGGGCGCAACAGTGTCCCCTTTGCCAATAAGGCGGTGACCGAGATCATCTGTCATGGAAAGGGGGCCTATCACTTGAGGCCGGCAGTGAGGACGATCGTTGACATCGGGGGTCAGGACAGCAAGGTCATCGGCCTGGGTGAGAACGGGAATGTCACCGACTTCGCCATGAATGACAAATGTGCCGCTGGAACGGGCAGGTTTCTTGAAGTCATGGCGCAGGTGCTGGACTTGAGCATAGAGGAGATGGGCCCGGTCTCCCTCACCAGTAAGGCACCCTGCCAGATAAGCAGCACCTGTACCATCTTCGCCGAGTCGGAGATGGTGTCCCTCCGCGCCGAGGGCAGAAGCCGGGAGGACCTTGTCGCCGGGATACACCGCTCTGTAGTCTCCCGGGTGGCAGTCATGGGCAGGTCGGTCGGCTTCCGGCGGGAGGTAATGTTCACCGGAGGGGTGGCGAAAAACGTGGGGGTCAGGAAGTTCCTGGAGGATGAGCTGGGGATGGAGGTGATAGTCACCGAAGAGCCACAGATAATGGGTGCCCTGGGAGCTGCACTGCTGGCAGGAGCGGAGCTGAACGCCAGCCTCACCTCGTAGGACGATTATCTACGATCCGCTGTTTCGACCTCCCTGCTCGCCTCAGTTGACCGTATTCCACTATCTTGACGCCGAGTGCCGATAGATAGCCGTTGTCCAGGCATCTCCTTATCGCCGGGAGCGCTGAAACAGCCTGGACTACCTGGTTCTCCGTACCGGCGTGATGCTCGACGAGCTCAACCTCAAAGGTCAGTAGTTCCTCCCTCCCCTCTCGGATAAGGAAGGCCCGATAGTCGGTGAGGCCGCGTATCCTGTAAAGCACGTCATCGAAGAGGGAAGGGTAGAGCAGTTCTGCCCCCACCCTC
>JBFMDE010000074.1:0-6065 GCA_040754215.1 Chloroflexota bacterium | reverse complement strand
AGGGCCCAGGAGGCGGGGCTGTCCGTGGTCATGGATGCCTGCATGATGAGGAAACATAAGGAGCTCTACTGTAAAGGAGCGTGGCCAGAACAGTGAAGAGCATAGTGGTGCTGCCGACCTACAACGAGGCGGAGAACCTGCCGCGCATGGTGGAAGCCCTGCTGGGCCTGGGCGTCCCCGGCCTGGAGGCACTCGTGGTGGACGACGGCTCCCCCGACGGCACCGGGGAGCTGGCGGAGGAGCTGGCGCGGAGGTGCCCCGGAAGAGTACACGTGCTGCACCGGAACGGCAAGCTGGGGCTGGGCTCGGCCTACCGCGCCGGGTTCGATTGGGCGCTGCGACATGGGGCGGACTACGTCATCCAGATGGACTGCGACTTCTCTCACCCGGTGGAGAAGGTGCCGGAGCTGGTGGAGCGGGCGAGGGGGAGCGAGGTCGTTGTGGGGTCGCGGTATGTGCCGGGCGGCAGCGTTGACCCGAGGTGGAGCCGGTGGCGGAAGGCGCTAAGCTCCTGGGGGAACTGGTATGCCCGGCTGGTCACCGGGGTAAGGGTCAGGGATGTCACCGGAGGCTTCAAGTGTTTCACCCGGGCGGCGCTGGAGGGCCTGCCTCTCTCGCGCCTCGGCAGCGGTGGTTTTACCTTTCAGGTCGAGGTGAACTATGTGTGCAAGCTGAAAGGGTACCGTGTGGCAGAGGTACCCTTCGGGTTTGCCGAGCGTGTGCGGGGGAAGTCCAAGATGTCGCCGGGGATCGTCCTGGAGGGGCTGTGGCGAGTGTGGCAGATGAGGTTTAAGAAGTACTAGCGAAACGCCGGACACGCGCAAGCCGTCGCGGTCCTTTCCGGAGGAGTGATGTCCTACTACAAGGGAGAGAGTCTGGCACCGAAGAAGCGCCTTGAGAGGGAGGCCGTCAACCTGGCGATGCAGAGTCGCTGGAAGGAGGCGGCGGAAAGGAACCGGGAGATAATCGAGGCCTTTCCCAATGACGTTGATGCCTACAACCGTCTGGGCAGGGCCTTGATCGAGATGGGGGACTTCGCACAGGCCAGGGAGGCCTACCAGCATGCCCTAGAGCTCGACCCGCACAACAGCATCGCCAGGAAGAACCTGAGTCGCCTGGCGGCGCTGGGGGAGGGCGCGGCCAGGAGTGTCGCCGGGCGGGTGACGCCGCAGCTATTTGTCGGCGAGGTGGGCAAGGTGGGCGTGGTCAACCTGCAGAACCCGGCCCCGCAGCAGGTGCTGGCAAGGATGGTCAGCGGCGACGAGGTGCACCTGAGGCCTGTGGGACAGAAGCTGGTCGCGGAGACACCGGCAGGGGAATACCTGGGTGAGGTTGAGCCAGCGCACGGCCCGCGCCTGGCGAAGCTGATGCAGGGTGGAAACAGGTACATCGCTGCCATATCCGGGCTGAGGGATGCCGGCGTCAAGGTCGTGGTCAAAGAGGTCTACCATCATCCCAGCCAGGAAGGCCGGCTGTCCTTCCCCGTCAGGGGAGTAGAGGGGTTCAGGGCCTATGTGAGAGAGGGCCTGCTGCGGCCGGGGGCGGCCGAGGAGTTCGAAGGGGTTGAATACGGTGCCGAAGGCGAAGAGGAAGAGGCCGAGGAAGAGGAAGAGGCCGAGGTGTTGCCACAGGGATTCTCCTTCGTCGGCGGTGTCGTCTCCGAGGAGGAATAGAGAGAGATGGTGATGACCCAGGAAAGCGGCAAGAGACGGGTCAGCATCGAGGCCGAACTGAGGACCTCCTACCTCGACTACGCGATGAGCGTCATCGTCTCTCGTGCTCTCCCCGATGTCCGTGATGGCTTGAAGCCGGTACAGCGACGCATTCTCTATGCCATGGATGGGATGGGGCTGCACCACAACACCGCCTACAAGAAGAGCGCGCGCATCGTGGGTGAGGTGATGGGGAAGTATCATCCTCACGGCGACGCCCCGGTTTACGAGGCCATGGTGCGCATGGCGCAGGACTTCTCCCTCCGCTACATGCTGGTGGATGGCCAGGGGAACTTCGGCAGCATTGACAACGACCCGCCGGCGGCGATGCGCTATACGGAAGCCCGCCTGGCGGAGGTCGCCCAGGAAGTACTGGCTGACATCGACAAGGACACCGTTGACTTCGTGCCCAACTTCGACGACAGCCTGAAGGAGCCGGTGGTGCTGCCCTCGCGGCTGCCCAACCTGTTGCTCAACGGCGCCTCGGGCATCGCAGTGGGCATGGCTACCAACATCCCGCCGCATAACCTGAGCGAAGTCTGCGACGCCATTTGCTATCTGATTGACAACCCGGATGTCTCCACCGAGGACCTGTTGCGCATCGTCCCCGGGCCCGACTTTCCTACCGGGGGCATCATCCTGGGGCAGGAGGGCATAAGGAATGCCTATGCCATGGGCCAGGGCAGGGTCCTGGTCCAGGCGCGGGCGGAGGTGGAGGAGGGTGCCAGAGGGCGGAGCATGGTCGTGGTTACCGAGCTCCCCTACCAGGTGAACAAGGCGGCCCTGGTGGAGAGGATAGCGGAGCTGGTGCGAGACAAGAGCATCGAGGGCATCTCCGAGGTGCGCGACGAATCGGACCGCCACGGCATGCGCCTCGTCATCGAGCTGAAGAGGGAGGCCCAGCCACAGATTGTGCTCCAGAACCTGTACAAGCACACCACCATGCGCTCCGCCTTCCATGCCAACATGGTGGCCCTGGTGGATGGGCAGCCGATGACGCTGTCCCTGAGGAAGGCGCTGGAGTGCTACATTGACTTCCGGCAGACAGTCGTCACGCGGCGTTCCCGGTTCGAGCTGGAGAAGGCCAGGGAGCGGGCGCACATCCTGGAGGGCCTGCGCATCGCCCTCGACAACCTCGACCGCGCCATCGCCATAATCCGTGGCTCGCGCACGCCGGAGGACGCACGCTCGGCGTTGATGACCGAGCTGGGCGTCTCAGAGATACAGGCACAGGCCATCCTCGACATGCAGCTTCGGCGCCTCGCCTCTCTGGAGCGACAGAAGGTGGCCGATGAATATGCAGGGCTGCTCAAGACCATGTCCTACCTGGAGGACCTGCTGGCCAACCCGAGGAAGGTGCTTCACCTGGTGCAGCAGGAAGTGAAGGAGCTGAAGAGGAAGTACGGGGATGCCAGAAGGACCGAGGTCAGGCCGGAGGAGGCGGAGGACTTCAGCGTCGAGGACCTGATACCGCACCAGCAGGTCGTGCTCACCCTGAGCAACCGTGGGTACGTGAAGAGGCTGCCCTGCGATGCCTACCGCTCGCAGCGACGTGGCGGCAGGGGCGCTACCGGCATGGTGGTGCGGGAGGCGGACGCGGTGCACATGCTCCAGGGGGCGGATACCCACGACAAGCTACTCTTCTTCACCAATCGCGGCAGGGTCTACTCGCTCAAGTGCTATGAGATACCCCAGGACTCCTCACGGGCTGCCAAGGGTACCCCGCTCATGAGCCTGCTCCCTCTGGACGAGAAGGAGCGTGTCACCGCCATGCTGGCAGTGAGCATGTTTGCTCCCGACCGATTTCTGGTCATGCTCACCGCCGGGGCCGTGGTGAAGAAGACCTCGTTGAGCGCCTTCTCCTCGGTGCGCAGCAGCGGGATCATCGCTACCGGGCTCAAGAAGGGCGATGAGCTTGTGACGGCGGTGATGGTGAGCGAAGGCGATGACGTCATCGTTGTGAGTCAGAGAGGCCAGGCAGTGAGGTTCTGCGCCGACATATTGCGGCTGGCCTCGCGGACCAGCGGCGGCGTGCGCGGGATGCGCCTCGCTGCCGGCGACCGCGTGGCTGGCATGGACGTGGTCTCTCCCGGCTCTTACCTGCTGACCGTGACTGCCAAGGGGTATGGCAAGCTTACGCAGGTCCAGCGCTTCCCCAGCCATGCCAGGGGAGGGGTGGGGATCCGGGCACACCAGGTCACGGGGAAGACGGGCGAGGTCTCGGCGGCCCGGCTGGTATCCCCGGAGCAGGAGCTGATGATAGTGACCGTCGGCGGCTATGTGCTGCGGACGAGCGTGGAGGGCATTCGCATCGTGGGCCGGAGCGCACAGGGGGTGTCATTGATGAAGCCCGAGCCGGGTGACAGGGTGGTCTCCATCACCTGCTTCGAGGCAGGGAGCACGGTGGTGGCCGAGGACAAGAAGCCCAGCGGCAGCCTCGGGGCCCAGCGTTAGGGCCTTTGTTGGCCTATTTGAGTTCGGCTTTCCTTCTTGCGATGGCAGCGGCCCTCTGCTGGAGCATGCGCATCGAGATGAAGCCCGGCAGCAGGAACGACCCCCGGAAGGTGGGGTCGCAGCTCGCACCAACGAAGGACATGATGGCCTCCTCCGCCGGGTTGTACATCCAGAGCATGAAGTTCCGCTCCTCTATCAGCTTCCGCATCTGGCTGTTGTTTTCGCGGAGAAACTCCAGCAGCACGTACTCGTTGATCGGGGGCAGCAGCAGGGCGTACTCCGCGCTATTGCCCAGCACGCTGTGGGCGGCGGCGAGGTAGACGAAGCCATCGGCTGCCCTCTTTATGCTGGGGCGCACTATTGCCACTATCTCGTTGCTCCGCCCGGACCATTCCCTCCTGGCGCGCAGTGAGGGTTTGACGAACCCGATGTGGTCGTTGGGCAGGAAGGCATATCCGGCGGCGGCGAGCAGCTTCTTCGTGCCCTCGAGCACCTCCCTGGCGCTCACCTCGTAGGAGCGGAAGGCCCCCTCCCTTATCTTCAGCTTCTTCTCGTTCACACCCGCATCGCCCATCGTGATACCTCCTGGCTGTTCGCGTGTCTCCTGCGCCTCAAGGCACTGCAAGCTCCTCGATTGTAGCACGTAGGGGAAATGAAGTCACTGAGGTTGCCCAGCAGACTTTGGCAACCGCGGCCATATAGTATTACAATAGGTCGGCTCTAAGGCCCTGTCCTGAGCCTGTCGAAGGACATAACACGTGGTCCGTCCGCTCCTTTTCAGCCAGAGGTCAGGGCTAGCTGCGGGAGTGGCCTAGCGAGATGGATTCGGAGGGATGCATCGTTCAACATGGAGGACAAGATGGCTGAGACTGGGCAAGGGAGGCGGGCAAACAGCATAGCTGTCGCCCGCACCGAGCTGGTCTGGCCGGGGAAGCGCACCCAGGTGGAGCGCATCGCCCTCCCCTTCCAAGTGGTAGAGACCATCAACCAGTCCCGTGCCACCCGTGAGCAGATGCCCATGCTCGCCGGCCTGCCTTCTCCACCCCTCTTTGAGGGTCGGACTGCCACTGATACTTCGTGGAGGAACAAGCTCATCTGGGGCGAGAACAGGTATGTTATGGCCTCTCTGCTCCAGGGCGACCCCTCCATCGGCCTGGAGCCCCTGGCGGGCAAGATTGACCTCATCTACATTGACCCGCCCTTCGCCACCGGCCAGGACTTCTCCTACCGGGCGCGGGTAGGGGACGAGGAGTGGCTGAAGGAGGCCTCCATCATCGAGGAGACGGCCTACCGCGACACCTGGGGCCGCGGCCTGGAGTCCTACCTCCAGATGATGTATGAACGGCTAGTGGTGATGAAGGAATTGTTGGCGGACACTGGGTCGGCATACGTGCATGTCGATGACAACGTGGGGTCGTACGTCCGGATGTTGTTAGACGAGGTGTTCGGTGCCCCTTGCTACGTCAACTCCATTGTTTGGAAACGGTCCGACGCCCACAGTGACGTGGGGCAGGGCGCCAAGCATCTTGGCAGGGTCTGCGATCATGTCTTCTACTACTCACGGCTCCCCGCCGCCCAGACCGTCAACATGCAGTTTACTCCGCTGCCTGGTTCAACAGTGGAGAAGTGGTACCGGCATGTGGAGGAGGGAACTGGCCGGAGGTACAACAAGGCAGATATAACCGGCCCTGGGGGAGCACGGAAAGGCAACCCGGTCTATGATTGGAAAGGGGTCACCAGGGCTTGGCGGTTCAGCAGGGAGCGGATGGAACAGTTGGAGAAGGAAGGACGAATTGTGTATTCAGAAAGTGGGATGCCGTACTTGAAACGGTATCTCGACGAGAGCAAGGGAGTCCCTCTTCAAGACCTTTGGGACGACATCCACATGATTCGGGGAAT
>JBFMDE010000073.1:0-6287 GCA_040754215.1 Chloroflexota bacterium | reverse complement strand
ACGGCCTCTCTTCTCCGGTGCCCGTCTGGCACCGGTGGTTCGGGCCATATTCTACCACGAGGTCTCATGGCAATCTATCGGGGGCTTGGAGTGATTCAATCTGTAGGTCGGGTTTCCCAACCCGACCGTGGCGTACGGGCAGGTTCGTCCCGACCTGTCGGGATGCCCTATCAGAATCAACCGTTGACCTTAGGTGCCTCGCCGTTGGCGGCCGCTGGCTGCTTGCGCTATACTGGGGTCAATAGCACCCTCAGCCCCGATAGGTCGGGGCTGTCCCCGGACAGGACTGCATGGACATCAATCAGTTGCTGGATAAGGCGAAGGCATACCTGCCTCCGGAAAAGGTGGAGGTCGTGCAGGAGGCCTATCGCTTTGCCGCCGAGGCCCACCGGGGTCAGACCCGCGCCACCGGCGGGCCCTTCATGGAGCACCCGCTGGAGACGGCCATGATACTGGCGGAGCTGCAACTGGACGTGAATTCCCTGGTGGCGGCGCTGCTCCATGATGTGGTGGAGGACAGCGGGATTTCCCTTGCCGAGGTCGAGCGCAAGTTCGGCCCCGAGGTCAGCAACCTGGTGGGTGCGGTCACCAAGATGGGCAGCATAAGCTGGAGCCCACCGGGCAGGGAGTCATCTGGTAGACGGGGTGGGAATGGACAACACGCTGAGAACCTTCGCCGCATGCTGCTTGCCATGGCCGAAGACCTTCGCGTCGTGTTCATCAAGCTCGCCGACCGGCTCCACAACATGCGCACGCTGGGGGCCTTTGCCCCGGAGAAACGGCGGCGCATCGCCCAGGAGACGCTGGACATCTACGCTCCCCTGGCCGACCGCGTCGGCATGTGGGAGATCAAGTGGCAACTGGAAGACTTCTCCTTCCGCTACCTTGACCCACGGCACTACCACCAGGTGGCGCGGCAGGTGGCCTACCGTCGCACCCAGCGGGAGGCCTTCATCGAGCGCTTTTCCCAGGAGCTGAAGACGGCGCTGGAGCGGGAGGGGATCAAGGCCGATGTTTCAGGACGGCCGAAGCACATCTACAGCATCTACCAGAAGATGGGACGGTACGCGGCCAGAGGCAAGGAGTTCAGCGACATCCACGACCTGTTCGCGGTGCGCGTGCTGGTGGACACCGTTCCCGAGTGCTACCGTGCCCTCGGTATGGTCCACTCCCTGTGGTACCCCCTTACTGAGGAGTTCGACGACTTCATCGCCAACCCCAAGCCCAACGGCTATCAATCACTCCATACCACGGTGCTTACCGAGGGGGCCATCCCCCTGGAGGTACAGATCAGGACGCATGGGATGCACCGCATCGCCGACTACGGTGTGGCCGCTCACTGGCGCTACAAGGAGGGTGAGGCAGGGGGTGCTGCGTTCGACAAGAAGATGGCCTGGCTACGCCAGCTCATCGAATGGCAGAAGGATCTCAGCGGCGAGGAGTTCATGGAGTCGGTCAAGACCGACATCTTCATTGACCAGGCGTTCGTCTTCACCCCCAAGGGGGAGATCAAGGTGCTGCCCCGCGACGCCACGCCGCTCGACTTCGCCTACCGCGTCCACACGGAGCTGGGCCACCGCTGTGCCGGTGCCAGGGTGAACGGCCGCATGGTGCCCCTGAGCTACCAGCTCAAGAGCGGCGATGTAGTCGAGATCATGACCCACAAGGGGAACCGTGGCCCGAGCCTGGACTGGCTCAACCCCAACCTTGGCCTGGTGCGCACCTCCCATGCCCGCGAGAAGATACGCCAGTGGTTCAAGAAACAGAAGCGCGGCGACAATGTGCAGCGCGGCAGGGAAATGCTGGAGCGGGAGTTGAAGCGCCTGGGGATGTCTGCCGACCCGATGGAACTGGCCCGACTGTTTGGCCTTGACGAGGTGGACGACTTCTTCGCCGCGCTGGGCTATGGTGGCATAACCCCCCACCAGGTTACCATGCGACTCGAGGCGCAGCGGGAGCAACCTCACGTGGTCGCACCACCTGCCACGACGAAGCAGCCTTCGTCCACCGGCATCACCGTCATGGGGGTGAGCAACCTCCTCACCAGAGTAGCGCACTGTTGTCATCCGCTGCCAGGCGACGGCGTGGTCGGCTATGTGACGCTGAACCGGGGGGTGACGGTGCACCGCCGGGACTGCTACAATATCGCCCGCGAGAAGTCTCGTGAGCGCCTCATTCCCGTGGAGTGGGGGGAGGCAGAACAGCTCTACCCGGCCACCGTACAGATAGATGCCTGGGACAGGGTGGGCCTGCTGCGGGACATCTCCAACATAGTTGCTGATGAGAAGGTCAATATTGGCAGGGTTGACTCCAGCCCGCACCCTGATAACACCATCTCTATGACACTGGACTTGCAGACCAAGAGCATGATACAGCTAGGCAGGTTGCTCTCGCGGCTGGCCGGGGTGCGTGGGGTTATCACGGCACAGCGGAAGAGCGCCTAGCAAGGGGAGGACATATTGACAAAAGGTACGACGGCTGAAAAGGTCTGGCGTCGCTCGGAGAAGGCTCGCGCTAGCAACAGGTCCGTGCGCAGCGCCACCAAGACCGCTGTTGACAGGGCGGAGGAGCTGGTGAAGGCTCGCGACCTCACCGCCGCAGCGCCAGCGGTCAAGGAAGCGGCCAGCGCCCTGGATAGGGCGGCGAAGAAGGGGGTGATCCACCCCAACGCCGCCGCACGAGGGAAAGCCCGCTTGGTGAGGAAGCTCAACGTCGCTCAGGCTAAGGGTGCCAGGGAAGCCTGACGGCGTCATAGCGAGCTTGGGTCCGACTGAAACCCCCTCTGTTTCTCAGGGGTAACTGGCTAGGTGAGCCCTAGCTCCCGCTCCAGGTCCTCCACCAGCTTCACGTACTCGTGGTGCTTACCTGGACCGATGCGCTCTCGTTCCACCTCCTCGAACTTTGCCATTAGCTCCTGCTGGTCTGTGGTGCTCAGTACCTGGTCCGCCATAGCGTAGAGGATGTTGTCCTCCTTGTCTATGTGCTGGTTCAGCAACCGGGAGTAGCCGCGGGCATTGCCCGTGGCTTCTTTCAGCGCCGCCCTGTCGCCCTTTGCCAGGCGTTGTCCAGCCTCTTGCATGCCTTTCACATAGGCCCGCCCCTGTTCGTGCTCCACCAGCATCACCCCGATGGGTCCTCCCTCCCTGGGGATGCCGCGCCTTTCCATTGCCGGGTAGAGGTTGTCCTCTTCCTTGCCGTGATGGCACCTGTCGGCGAAGTTGCGAATGAAGTCAACCGCCCTGGAGAAGAAGTCAGGGGGTAGGGCCTGGCCCCCTTCGGCCCTGGCAGCGGCCGTGTCCAGAACAGCCAGCATCCTCTTGATGATCTGGTGCTCATGTTTCAACTCTTCGGTTGCCGACACAGACCACCTCCGCTCGAAACGATTTTGCGTAGCCACGCATGCGACCGTCTTACGCCGCAACGCGTCCTCAGTATTAACCGGTTCCGGCATGTGTGTCAAGGCCAGCTCGCCGGGCTGAATACACCCTCCGGTGCTTATCCGCGAAGAGTGCGGAAAGCATCAGCCAGAGGCCTATCCCTGAGGCGAAGCCGATGGCCAGGTTGCTGGTGACCAGGGCCACGGCGGCCACCATGATGGTCACGAGGATTTCCCTGGCGTCGTGGAGGTCCCGTACTAGAAGCCCGTGCTGCACTCCAACGAACATCATCAGCACCCCCAGGGCGGAATGGGGGATTAGTGAAAGCAGGGGCAGGACATCGCCGTTGACGAAGAGGGCCAGCGCTAGGAAGAGGACTCCAAGCATTATCCCAGATCCTCCGGTCTTTGCCCCCAGCCGGTAGTGAGCGGTGACCCCGCCCGAGCCGTGACACACGGGCATTCCTCCCAGGAGTCCTGCTGCCAGGTTGGCTATCCCCATGGTGGTGAGCAATGCCCTGGGCTTCACCCTTTCCGCCTTGGGGCCGTAGTAGGTCCTGGCCGTATCCGCCGTGGCGAAAACGGCGTTGCCCAGCGTCAGGGGTATCTGAGGTATCACCAGTAGTATCAGGGCGGTGGACAGGTCGCTGAGACTGGGCACGGCTACCGCAGGTAGGCTCAAGCCCAGGCTCAGCTCTCGCAGCCCGGGTGGGAGGCCAAGAAACACCCCCCCGCTGGCGACCCCCAAGCTCAGGACTACCAGGGAAGCGGGTACCCTTTTGCTCCGTAGCAAGAGGAGGAAGACGAGCCCTAGTGCGGCAGCCAGCAGCCAGCCCAGGGGGATGGAGAGGTCAGCTACGGCGACAAGGGCATTCTCGCCTCCAGCGACCACTTGCTGCTTGGAGACCAGGGAGACCCCGACCTTGACTAGGAAAAGGCCCACCCCCAGTTGTATGCCGCGGACTATGGCCTTGGGGAAGAGCCTGGAGATGGCATTCGTGGCCTTCGTTGCTGCCAGCAGCAAGAGGAAGGAGGCCATTATGAGCCCTGAGGCGGAGACCACACGGGCAGATAGCCCCCCTGCTATGGCGATAGCGGCTACGGCCTTGAGCGGCTGCACCGGCATGGGGAGGCGATAGTAGGCCCCAGCGGCTATGTACGCCAGGCCCACCACGAGGAAAACGCTGGTAGGGCTCATCTGGTTCAATGCGATGAGGGCAACTGCGAGGGGCAGCAGGACACCTAGGTCGCCAAGGGCGCCCCCGAGCTCGAACAGGTTGAAGCGGAAGGCCTTTTCAGACTCCGCAGTTGCTCCGCCAAGAACAGGTCTACCTCTCGATGCCAATATTGCTTCGCCCTCCTGACAGTTCGCCTCAAGGTTAAGGCTTTGCGCCTGTGCCCACAATGACTTTTGTCCTAAAGCCATTCCGTTCAAGGCCAAGGGAGGCTACGAGGGAAGGTCTGGTAGAGTCCGGGGCCACCCGACTAAAGTCATTTTGCGGTTCAGCCGGTGATAGTAGCATATACACACGCATACCAACAGCGGGTTGAACCAGTGGAGGGTGCTGTGAGTCTCGAAGAAGAATTCAAGAAGAGGCTTCCCTCGTCGGAAAAGCTATTTCGCCGAGCGCTGCGAGTGTTGCCCGACGGCCTGACACATGAAGTCTACTACATGAGGCCGTATCCTCCCTTCATGGAAAAGGCGGCCGGGGCACGAAAGTGGGACCTCGACAGCAATGAGTACATAGACTACTGGATGGGACATGGGAGCCTGCTCCTTGGACACTGCTATCCAGATGTGGTGCAGGCAGTCAGGGAGCAGGTGGGTAAGGGCACACATTATGGTTCATGCTACCCCCTGGAGGTGGAGTGGGCTGAGCTAGTCACCAGTATGGTGCCTTCCGCGAAGATGATAAGGTTCACTGCGTCAGGAACGGAAGCTGTGATGCTGGCTGTGAAGCTGGCTCGTGCATTCACCGGCAAGGACAAGGTCATTAAGCTCGAGGGCGGTTTCCATGGCTGGAGCGATTACGCACAGATAGGCGGCGGGCTGACGCCGCCATATGATGTGCCAGCATCCAGCGGCATACCGCAGGAGGTTCGCAACACCGTCCTGCTGGCCCGGCCGGGCGATGCCGAGGCGGCCCTCGAATTGCTCAGACGACACCATGACGTCGCCTGCGTACTGGTCGAGCCAGGCGGAGGACTCGTCGGCCGCCTGCCCAGCTCGAGGGAGTACTTGGGCCGACTCCGCTGGATGACGCAGAAGTATGGCGTGGTGCTGATATTCGACGAGGTAGTGACCGGCTTCAGGTACGCCCCTGGTGGATGTCAGGAATACTGGGGAGTGCTCCCTGACCTGACCTGCCTCGGAAAAGTGATGGCCGGTGGCATGCCGGGAGCCGGCGCCGTCGCCGGGAACAGGGAGATAATGTCCTTCCTTTCCAGAAAAGGGGATATCGAGTGGGACCGGTATCGCAGGGTGGAACATCATGGTACGTTCAATGCTGCACCGGCCACTGTAGCGGCCGGAGTAGCAACTTTGCGGGTGATCAAGAGCGGTGCGGCCATTCCCGAAGCCGATCGGCTTGCGGACAGGTTGCGGCATGGCCTGAACGAGGTGTTTCGAACACATGGCGTAAGGTGCTGCATGTACGGCCGCTCGTCGCTGGTGTTGCCGCTGCTGAACCACGATTGCGAGTTGTTTCCTCAGTGCGAAAGGGCTGTCTGTTCGCTGGACTATCGGTTGATAAATCGCTTTGACCCTGAGGTGCATGCATCATTGAGAGAACGTATGTTGCTGCAGGGCATAGATTTCTTCCCGGTGGCCATGTTCCTGTCTTTCGCGCATAGCGACGACGATGTGGAACGGACTGTCCAGGCGTGGGACAACACGGTGAAGGCTATGAAG
>JBFMDE010000072.1:4760-6841 GCA_040754215.1 Chloroflexota bacterium | reverse complement strand
GCCGTCCATGACGTCCACGTGGATGTAGTCGGCCCCCGCCCGCTCAGCCTCCCCCACCTGCTCGCCCAGCCGGGCGAAGTCGGCGGAGAGGATGGATGGCGCCAGCTTGATGGCGGGGGTGCTCACCCCTTGCCCTCCAGTACCTTCCTGGCGCGCTCCAGCGCCGCCTTTATCTGGCGCGGCGAGGTGCCGCCCACGACGTCCCGCGAAGCCAGAGAGGACTCCAGATTTATGTCAAAGACATCGTTCTCGAACAGGGGCGAGAAGCGTTTGAACTCCTCCAGCGTGAGCTGTAACAAAGGCTTGCCTTCAGCCACCGCATGGCGCACCAGCCGGCCCACCACGCCGTGGGCCTCGCGGAAGGGCAGCCCCTTCTTCACCAGGTAGTCGGCAACGTCGGTGGCCAGGATGTAGCCCTCCCCGGCCGCCGCCTGGCAGCGCCCGCGGTCCACCCGCAGCGTCTTGACCATGCCGGCGAAGACCTGGAGGGTGGAATGGAGCGTGTCCACGGCGTCGAACAGCGCCTCCTTGTCCTCCTGGAGGTCGCGGTTGTAGGTCAATGGCAGCCCCTTGAGCGTGGTGAGCATGGCCAGCAGGTGGCCGTAGACCCGCCCCGTCTTGCCCCTCGCCAGCTCGGCGACGTCGGGGTTCTTCTTCTGCGGCATGATGCTGCTGCCGCTGGCATAGGCGTCGTCAATCTCCACGAAGCCGAACTCGGCGGAGGACCAGAGGACCAACTCCTCGGACAGGCGCGAGAGGTGCATCATGGCCAGCGCCGCCGCCGCCAGGAACTCCACCACGAAGTCGCGGTCGGAGACGGCGTCCATGCTGTTCTGGCTCACCTTGCCGAAGCCCAACTCGCGGGCCACGAACTCGCGGTCAAGCCCGTAGGGCGCGCCGGCCAGCGCCCCGCTGCCCAGGGGCAGGACATCGGTGCGACCCAGGCAGTCCTTGAAGCGGGCCGCGTCCCGCTCCAGCATCTCGAAGTAGGCCAGGAGGTGATGGGCCAGCAGCACCGGCTGGGCGCGCTGGAGGTGGGTGTACCCGGGGATGGCCACGTCCTTGTTGGCCTCGGCCAGCTCGACCAGCGCCGCCTGCAACGCATGCACCCTCTTGATGGCCTGGCCTATCGCCTCCTTGAGGTACAGGCGCAGGTCGGTGGCCACCTGGTCGTTGCGCGAGCGGGCGGTGTGCAGCTTGCCGGCGACATCGCCTATCTTCTCGGCCAGACGGGCCTCGATGCTCATGTGTATGTCCTCAAGCTCCGGCCGGAACACGAACTGGCCGCGCTCCATCTCCTCGCGGATGGAGGCCAGGCCCATGACGATGAGCTCGGCCTCCTTGTCGGTGATGATGCCCTGTTTGGCCAGCATGCGGGCGTGGGCGATGGAGCCGGCGATGTCATGGCGGTACAACCGGCGGTCGAAGGCAATGGACTGTGTGTATTCCGCAGCTATCCGCTCCGGGTCTTTCTCGAATCTTTCACGCAACATAGGTCTTGTTCTACCTCTCACCCCTGGCCCCTCTCCCCTTCAAAGGGGAGAGGGGAAGATGACACATAGGGGCAACCTAGCGCCGCGACTTTTTTGCTGGCCCTTTCTTGGTTGGCCGCTTTGCAGGCTTCGTCCCACCCTTCAGCCCCGGCAGGCCGGTGGGGTCGGAGAGCAACTGCGCCTGCGCCTGCACCTTCACCGGCAGGCCGAAGATCTTGATGAAGCCCACCGACGCGCTCTGGTCAAAGACGTCGCCCTTGTCATACGTCGCCAGCGAGAAGCTGTAGAGCGACTGCGCCGACCTGCGGCCCACCACGGTGCAGTTCCCCTTGTGCAGCTTCAGCCGCACCGCGCCGCTGACATGCCGCTGCGAGCTCTGCACATATGCCGCCAGGTCCTGATGGAACGGGGTGAACCAGAGTCCGCCGTAGATGAGGTCGGCATACTCCGCCGCCACCCGCTCCTTGAAGCGCATCTGCGCCTTGGAAAGGGTGAGCGCCTCCAGCGCCAAGTGCGCCTTGAGCAGCACCGTGGCCGCGGGGGCCTCGTATATCTCACGCGACTTTATCCCCACCACGCGGTTCTCCA
>JBFMDE010000072.1:0-4660 GCA_040754215.1 Chloroflexota bacterium | reverse complement strand
TCTCGGCGACCCACTTGATGGCCACCGAGGTGTCCAGCCCGCCGCTGTAGGCCAGCACTACTTTCTGAGGCATGCAACTAACCTCCTAGCTCCTTAAGTACCGTGTTAAGGGTGCCCAGCGCCTCGTCCACCTCCTTCTCGGTGATGATGAGGGGAGGAATGAAGCGCACGGTGTTGGGCTTCACCTTGTTGAGCAGCAGTCCCCGCCCCATGCAGGCGAGGACCACCTCTTCGGCGATATCCCTGTCGAACTCCATGGCCAGCAGCAGCCCCCGCCCGCGCACGTCGGCGATGCCGCCGAAGCGGGACTTCACCTTCTCCAACTCCGAGAGCAGGTAGGCGCCCACGCGACGGACATTGCCGACCACGTCGTTCTCCAGGATGAACTTCACCGTAGCATAGGCGGCGGCGCAGACCAGCGGGTTGCCCCCGTAGGTCGAGCCGTGCTCGCCGGGCTGGAAGACCGAGGCCTTCTCCTTGCACAGGATCGCCCCCACGGGCACACCGCTGCCAAGCCCTTTGGCCAGCGTGAGCACGTCCGGCTCCACGCCGTACAACTGGTAGCCGAAGAGAGCGCCAAGGCGGCCGAGTCCCGTCTGCACCTCGTCAAGTATCAGCAGGATGCCGCGCTGGTCACACCACGCCCTGACCTCTTTCAGGTATCCCTCGTCAGGGACGTTGACGCCGCCCTCGCCCTGTATCGGCTCGAGCATCACGGCGCAGGTCTTGCTGGAGGTGGCCGCCTTTATCGCCGACACGTCGTTGAACATCACGTTGACGAAACCATCGGGAAGGGGCACATACGGCTGCTGGAACTTCTCCTGGCCGGTCGCGGCCACCATGGCCAGGGTGCGGCCATGGAAGGAGTTGAAGGCGGTGATCACCTCGTAGGCGCCGTTCAGGTGCAGCTTGCCATAGCGCCGAGCCAGCTTGACCGCGCCCTCATCGGCCTCAGCACCGCTGTTGCAGAGGAACACGCGGTCGCAGCAGCTATTCTCCACCAGCAACCGCGCCAGTTGTACCTGGGGTATGGTGTAGAACTGGTTGGAGGCCTGGACCAGGGTCTGTGCCTGCTTCACCAGCGCCTCCACCACCACCGGATGGGAATGCCCCAGGCTGGTAACCGCCCAGCCGCCGACGAAGTCCAGGTACTCCTTGCCCTCGCCGTCCCAGACACGCACCCCCTGGCCCCTGACCACCGTCAGGGGTACACGCTTCACCGTGGGCATCATGTACTTGTCTGAGAGCTGTTGCCACTTGTCCATTTACATATTGCTCTTCTAGCGCACCACCGTCGTGCCGGCGCCCTTTCCCTCCACCTCAAGGACGAGGGCGTGGGGCACCCTGCCGTCCACCACCCTCACCGCATCCACGGCAGAGAGGGCCTTGAGGCACGACTCCAGCTTGGGGAGCATACCGGATACCACCGCTCCCGAGGACATCAGCGCCCCGGCATCGGCCGCGGTGAGCCGCGGGACTACTTTCCCTTCGCTATCATATATCCCGGCAACATCGGTGAGAAACACCAGCCTCTCCGCATTCATCGCCGCCGCCAGCGCGCCCGCCACCGTGTCACCGTTTACGTTGGCCAGCAGCACCTCCCTATCCCCGGGGACGAGCAGGCTCAGTGGCGCTATCACCGGCATATACCCTGCCGCCAGCAACACCTCCAGCGCCTCGGTATTCACCTGCGCCACCTCGCCCACATAGCCCAGCTCAGCGTCCTTCACCTCGGCCTGCACGATTCCGCCATCGGCGCAGCAGAGGCCGATGGCCTTGCCGCCGAGTCGCTGGATGGCGGCCACCAGCTCCTTGTTGACCAGCCCCGCCAGCACCGCCGCCACCACCCTCAGTGTCTCGGCGTCGGTGACCCGCAGGCCCTTGACGAACCTGGCCTCAACGCCGTGCTTCTTCAGCCACTCCGTGGCCAGCCTGCCGCCGCCGTGGACCACGATAGCGGATATCCCCCCCCGCTGCAGCGTGACCAGGTCTTCAAGCGTGGTGTCATGGCTGCCCAGCGTGCTGCCGCCGAGCTTCACCACAATGGTCCGCTTCTTGGTCTTTTCCTTCTTGCTCACGTGGTATAAGCGCTGTTAATGGTAACATATTCGGGAGTGAGGTCACAGCCCCAGGCAACGCCGCGCCCGCGGCCCAGGTTCAGGTCTACCCCGATGCCGACCTCCTTTTGCCGCAGCGCCTCCCTGGCCCTTTCGAGGTCGAAGCGCTGCGGCCAGCCATCCCTCATGACACAGACATCGCCGAGGCACACATCCAGGCGCGACTCCTCCAAGGCCACTCCGCTACGGCCCAAGGCCGCCACCACCCGGCCCCAGTTGGGGTCGGCGCCATAGACCGCAGACTTGACCAAAGACGAGCCCGCGATGGTCCGCGCCGCCAGGCGGGCCTCCCTCACAGTACGGGCGCCCTCGACCGTCACCTCGATGAGCCGTGTGGCACCCTCGCCGTCCCGCGCGATGCACCGCGCCAGCTCGGTACAGACATGGTCGAGCGCCCGCTGGAATGTCCTTCCCGCTGTGCTGCCCCCAGCTATCTCCCCGACTGGAGTCGGGGCCAGGCCGCTGGCGAGCAGCAGGACAGTGTCGCTGGGGCTGGTATCGCCGTCAACGGTCACCATGTTGAGGGAGAGGTCAACGGCCCTCTTCAGCGCCCTTCGCAGGAACCCTGGCTCCACCCGCGCGTCGGTGGTGAGGAAGCACAGCATGGTGGCCATGTCGGGGTGTATCATCCCCGCCCCCTTGGCCACACCGGCCACCGTGTACTCCAGGCCACCGCCGCTCACAGCTACGGCCACCTCCTTGGGAAAGGTATCTGTGGTCATGATCGCCCTGGCGAACTCATGGCCTCCATCGCGGGCCAGGGCTATCCTCTCCAGCCCCTCCTCGATACGCTCCATGGGCATGGGCACGCCGACGACGCCGGTGCTGGCCACCAGCACGTTCTCCTCGGGAACGCCCAGCGGGGCGGATATGAGTCTGGCCATCTCTCTGGCGTCTGCCAGGCCCTGCTCACCGGTGCAGGCGTTGGCGCAGCCGCTGTTGGCCACCAGCGCCCGGGCAGTGCCACCGGCCACGCGTTGCCGCGTGATGACCACCGGGGCCGACTTCACCCGGCTGGTGGTGAACATGCCAGCCACGGCGCAGGGCGCCTCGGAGTAGAGGACGCCCAGGTCCAGCCGCTCCTCGCCCTGGTACTTGATGCCAGCATGGACCGCCCCGGCGAAAAAGCCTTTCGGCGAGGTCACGGTACCAGAGGGAATGGGGGTAAGCTTGGCTTTCTGCGGCATGCGAAGGACTCCTTGTCCCCCAACTACGGGGCCCCCGGAAAACGGGGGGTTCCTGGGGGCTATCTAGCTGAGGTCTTCCCTGATCTGCTCGAACTCGGCGCGGCTGATCTCGCCCTTAGCGTAGCGCATCTTGGCGACCTCCAGTGCGGAGCTCGAAGAGGCCTGCCCTGTCTGCCTGAAGCTCCGCGAGACAAAGAGAGCAAAGGCGATGAACCCACCCACCAGCAACACCAGGAGGGCCCCTGCCACAATGACGATCACCATCTCTCTACTCATAGTCGCAACTCGCCAGCGCCGATTCCCGTAAAGAAACGGCTAGATTATCGGCAATTCAGGGGCAAGGTGTCAATTCTGGTGTTATGTCTGGCTAATACCCGTACCTATTTGGCGACACCCGGTTCATGGTGTAGGGCAGGTTTCCCAACCTGCCCTGGCATGGTCGGGTTAGGAAACCCGACCTACTGTTGCTCCAATATCCTGTATAAATAATAGGGTCCACCTCAGTCACGCCCCCTCCTTCGCCTTCTGTTGCAGCTCGTACAGCTTGCCGATGGCCTCGAGTGGGGTCATGGAGTCTATGTCCAGCTTGAGCACCTCCTCCACCAGGTCGGGGCGGTGGGCCAGCAGGGGCAGTTGCTCCGGCGGTGCCTCCCTGCGCCCGCGACGCGATAGCCGCCTCCCGCTACGGTGGTCTCCCTCCAGCTCCGCCAGCACCTCAGCGGCGCGGTGTGTGACCGAGCGCGGCAGGCCGGCGAGCTGCGCCACATGGATACCATAGCTCTTGTCCGCACCTCCAGGGATGATCTTGTGAAGGAAGACCACCTGCCCCTTCTCCTCAGCCACCGCCACGTTGAAGTTCCTCACGCGAGGCAGGACACCAGCCAGCGCCACCAGCTCGTGGTAGTGCGTGGCGAAGAGGGTCCTCGAGCCCAGCATGGGGTGATTGTGGAGGAACTCGACCACCGCCCGCGCGATGGACAGGCCATCGTAGGTACTGGTGCCACGGCCGATCTCGTCCAGGATGATGAGCGACCGCGGTGTTGCATTGTTGAGGATGTTGGCCGTCTCTATCATCTCCACCATGAAGGTGGAGCGGCCGGTGGCCAGGTCGTCCTGCAGCCCGATGCGCGTGAAGATGCGGTCCACCAGCCCGATGGTCGCAGACCCGGCGGGGACGAAGCTGCCCACCTGGGCCAGCAGCACGATGAGCGCCACCTGCCTCAAATAGGTGGACTTGCCCGACATGTTGGGCCCGGTGAGGATGATGACCTGGGCGTCATCGGTGGAGAGGTGAGTGTCATTGGGCACGAAGCTGCCAGGCGTCAGGCCCCTCTCAACCACCGGATGGCGGCCTCC
>JBFMDE010000071.1:4831-6957 GCA_040754215.1 Chloroflexota bacterium | reverse complement strand
CCCGTAATCATGCTCACCGGCTTCCGCGAGAAGGTCGGCGAGACCACGGTGGCCGTGGGCCAGGGGCTGACGCTGGAGGCAGACGACTACCTGGAGAAGCCACTCGACGCGGCTGAGCTGCTGGAGCGGGTGGGACAGCAACTGAAGAAGCTGGGCTTCTAGAAACGGGCCGGTCCTTCCTGTACGGGAAGGATGGGAGGGCATGACCTGGAGACGATCACCATTACGCTCAACGGGGTAGAGGTCAGCGGTCATCCCGGTATGACCGTGCTGGAGCTGGCACGGGAGTCGGGAGTGCACATCCCCACGCTCTGCCACCACCCTCACCTGGCACCCATCGGTGCCTGTCGCATCTGCCTGGTGGAGGAGGAGAAGTCACGCGCCCTGCTGGCCTCCTGCGTCACACCCATCGCTCCCGGGATGATGATAAACACCGCGTCCCCCCGCGTGCTGGAACGCCGCAAGACAATAGTCAGGCTCATGCTCGCCAGCCATCCCGACTCCTGCATGGTCTGCGACAAAGGCAACCGCTGCGAGCTGCGCAAGGTCGCGGCGGACATGGGCGTGGGCCTGATAGAGCTGGACAGGATCCCCCAACTGGCCACCATCGAGGAGGTCAACCCCTTCATCGAAAGGGACCACAGCAGGTGTATCCTGTGCGCCAAGTGCATCCGCGCCGACCAGGAGCTGGTGGTCGAGGGGGCCATAGACTACCTGAACCGGGGGTTCTGCTCCAAGCCGGCAACGTTGGGCGACCTGCCGCTGGAGAAGTCCGAGTGTACCTTCTGCGGGACTTGCGTGGCCGTCTGCCCCACCGGGGCGCTTATGGAGAAGGTCAAACCGTACCGGGGAGCAGTCGCCACGACGGTGGCCACGGTCTGCCCCTTCTGCGGCTGCGGCTGTGCCATCTACCTCGACGTCAAGGGAGGCAGTGTGGTCAGGTCAGGGCCCAGGGAGAACAGCTCCGTCAACGGGCCAGCACTCTGCGTCCGCGGCTCCTATGGCTGCGACTTCATCCACAGCCCGGAGCGGCTGACCACCCCGATGGTCAGGGTGGATGGGGAGTTGAAGGCCGCCTCCTGGGAGCAGGCGCTTTCTCTGGCAGCCAGGGAGCTGCTCCGAATACGAGAGGCATACGGGCCAGGCAGCATGGCCATCCTCGGTTCCTCCAAGTGTACGAACGAGGAGAACTACCTGCTCCAGAAGTTGGCCCGGACCGTGCTGGGCACCAACAACATTGACAACGGGAGCCGTCTCTATGGCGGCCCCAGCCACGCCAGGACAACGCCCGGCGTTCCCGGCACCGTCAATGCCGTGGAGGACATCGAGCGCTCGGATGTCATACTGGTAGTTGGGTCAGACCCCACTGTCTCCGCCCCCCTCATCGGATACGCGATAAAGCGGGCGGTAAGGCAACGGGGGGCCAAGCTACTGCTGGTCGAGCCCCGCGGCACCAGGTTGACCCGCTTTGCCCACCTCTGGCTGCGTGCCAGGCCAGGCACAGATGTCTGCCTCATCAACGGGCTGGCCCGGGCAGCCATCGAGGAAGGACTGTCAGGCCGAGAGTCCGCATCATCGGGAGTCCAGGGCTTTGATACCTACAAGGAAAACCTGCGCAAGTACACGGGCCAGCATGTGACGAAGGTCACAGGGGTTCGGGCCGAGGACATCCGTGCCGCAGGCCAGCTCCTGGCCCGGGCGCGCCATGCCTCGGTCGTATTCGGCAGCGGGATTACACAGCAGGCCCAAGGGGCGGATGCCGTGCTCGCCCTGCTGAACCTGGCCACTCTCACGAGCAACCGCGGCAGGGTATGCGCGCTCCTGAAGGAGAACAACGCTCGCGGGGCCTGCGACATGGGGGCCTTGCCGGACCTCCTCCCCGGGTACCAGAGCATGACAGACACACAGGCCAGGAAGGGGTTCGAGGGGCATTGGGGGGTCACTCTGCCCTCGCAGCCTGGCCTCACCGCCGTGGAGATGGTCCAGAGGGCCAAAGAGGGGAGCATCAAGGCGATGTACGTCGTGGGCGAGAACCCGGCCCTGAGCTTCCCGCACCTGTCGCTGGTACGGGAGGCGCTGGCCTCGCTGGAGTTCCTCGTCGTCCAGGACATGTTCCTCACCGAGAC
>JBFMDE010000071.1:0-4731 GCA_040754215.1 Chloroflexota bacterium | reverse complement strand
GGAGCATCAAGGCGATGTACGTCGTGGGCGAGAACCCGGCCCTGAGCTTCCCGCACCTGTCGCTGGTACGGGAGGCGCTGGCCTCGCTGGAGTTCCTCGTCGTCCAGGACATGTTCCTCACCGAGACGGCAAAGCTGGCCACGGTAGTGCTGCCGGCGGCGAGCTTCGCCGAGAAGGAAGGGACCTGCACCAGCATTGATGGCCTGGTGCAGAGGCTGCACCAGGCCATAGAGCCACCGGGCGCGAGCCTGGCGGACTGGAGGATATTCGTTGAACTGGCGAAGAGGATGGGCCGCCCGATGGACTACTCTTCTCCCGGGCAGGTCATGCGGGAAATCTCAGAGTTTGTGCCTTTGTATCGTGGGATAGACTACGCCCGCCTGGAGGAGAGAGGGATATACTGCACCGGGCCCAGGCCCGGCCTGGAAGGTAAGGCCGCTGAAGGAGAGAGAGCAAGTACCCCTCCTCCCAGCTTCACCCCCATCGAATATGTGCCCCCCGAAGATGGCGCACATGACGACTATCCCCTCAGCCTCATGGTGGGGTCGGTCCTGTACCACTTCGGGAGCGGGACGAGGAGCTTGAGGTCAGCAAGCCTGAGCAGCATGGCGCCGGAGGGCTTCGTAGAGGTGAACAGGGAGGACGGAGAGCGGCTCAAGGTCTCAGAAGGCGAAACGGTGAGAGTGGTTTCCCCGGTCGGAGAGGTCACCGTCACCGCCAGGGTGACAGACATGGTGCCCGCGGGGACATTGTGGATGCCGTCGTGTTTTCCCCGGAGCCCTGCCCACGGGCTGTTCCCCATCTCGCTGGATGAAAAGACTAAGACCCCTTCGCTGAAGACGTGCCCAGTGAGGCTGGAAAGGGTCGGCCAGGATGGGTGAAGTGGACAAGACCCCCAGGATTGACACTGCGCAGATAGAGCAGGTCCTTGCTGAGTGCAGGGAGCAGAGATGGCCCCTCATCCCGATACTCCAGGCGGTCCAGCAGCGCTTCGGGTACATTCCGCCCGAAGCTATTCACCTCATAGCTGCCGAGAGCGGGCTATTCCCTAGCCAGGTCCAGGGCGTGATCTCCTTCTACACCCAGCTCTACACCAGGCCACGGGGAAGAAGGGTGGTCAGGGTATGCCGTGGAACGGCATGCCATGTACGCGGCGGGAAGACGATACTGAAGCTGGTGAAGCAGGCCCTGGGGGTCGAGGAAGGGGAGACCACGCCGGACTACGAGTTCACCCTCGAAACCGTGGCCTGCATCGGGGTCTGCGCACTGGCCCCCAACATCGTCATCGGCAGGGACACATACGGGCAGATGAACCCCAAGAAGGTGGCGCAGTTGCTGGGCGAGAGAAGGAGGGAGTAGCGGGTTGCAGCACCGCACGGTCTTTGTCTGCCAGGGGACGGGGTGCGTCTCCGGAAAAGCCGACGCCATCTACGAGGCGCTGCAAAGAGAGGTGGCGCGGCAGGGATTGAGCCACGCCGCCGTGGACTTCAGCGGATGCCACGGCTTCTGCCAGCAGGGCCCTAACGTGGTCGTCGAGCCAGATGGCATCTTCTACACCCACGTGGACGTGGACGACGCCCCAGAGATAGTCACCTCGCACCTCCGTGATGGCAAGCCAGTGGAGCGGCTCTTCTACCGAGACCCGGTAACCGGCGAGGCAGTACCACACTATGCGACGGTCGGCTTCTACCAGAAGCAGCAACGTGTCATCCTCCGCAACTGTGGCCACATCAATCCCGAAAACGTGGACCACTACCTGGAAGTGGGCGGCTATCGGGCCCTGAGAAAGGTGCTCTCCGAGATGACTCCGGAGCAGGTCATCGAGGAGATAAAGAGGTCCGGCCTGAGGGGCCGCGGCGGCGCGGGGTTCCCCACCGGCCGCAAGTGGGAGTTCTGCCGCGCCGCGCCGGGAAGCCAGAAATACGTGATCTGCAACGCCGACGAGGGCGACCCGGGCGCCTTCATGGACCGCTCCATCCTAGAGGCAGACCCGCACGCGGTCATCGAAGGGCTGGCCATTGCAGCCTATGCGGTGGGCGCCAGTGAAGGCTACGTCTACGTGCGCGCAGAATACCCCCTGGCGGTGAAACGGCTCCGCGTCGCCCTGGGACAGGCCCACGAGCGAGGTTTTTTGGGGAACAACGTGGTCGGCTCCGGCTTCAGCTTTCACGTCCACGTGAAGGAAGGCGCAGGGGCCTTTGTCTGCGGTGAAGAGACCGCCCTCATCGCCTCCATAGAGAGCAGGCGGGGCATGCCCCGCCCCCGCCCCCCCTTCCCAGCACAATCGGGCCTCGACGGAAAGCCCACGGTCATCAACAACGTGAAGACGCTGTCTTCCCTGCCCGTCATCATTGACCGAGGGGCCGACTGGTTCTCCGGTCTGGGCACAGAGAAGAGCAAGGGGACAGCCGTCTTCGCGCTCACCGGCAAGATCGCCAACAGCGGCCTGGTGGAGGTGCCCATGGGCACCTCGCTGGAGACCATCATCTACGGCATCGGCGGTGGCATCCCCGGGGACAAGCGCCTCAAGGCAGTGCAGACTGGCGGCCCCTCAGGTGGCTGCATCCCGGCCCGTTTCCTGGACCTCCCCGTGGACTACGAGTCCCTGGCCGCCATAGGCTGCATCATGGGCTCCGGCGGCATGGTGGTGATGGACGAGGGCACCTGCATGGTGGAGATAGCAAGGTATTTCCTGAGCTTCACCCAGGATGAGTCCTGCGGCAAGTGCGTGCCCTGCCGCCTGGGGACCAGGCAGATGCTGGAAATCCTCACCAGGATCACCCAAGGCAAGGGCCGCGACAAGGATATTGACACGCTGCTTGGCATAGCCACAGCAGTGAAGGAGAGCTCACTCTGCGGCCTGGGCCAGACGTGCCCCAACCCTGTGCTCTCCACCATCAACTACTTCCGCGATGAATACGAGGCGCATGTGAAGGAGAAAAGGTGCCCGGCTGCCGTCTGCGACGCGCTGATGATATCTCCCTGTCAGCATACCTGCCCGGTGGGGATCAACATCCCCAAGTACGTCGCCCACATCGCCACGGGTGAACACCTTGAGGCCATCACTACCGTCAGGGAGCGCAACCCCTTCGCCGCCATTTGTGGCCGTATATGTCACCACCCCTGCGAGAGGCGCTGCCGCCGCGGAGAGCTCGACGAGCCGGTGGCCATAAGGTCGCTCAAGCGCTTCGCCGCCGACTGGTACGCCGACCACGCGGCGGAGCTGCCGGACCCCGTTCCCTTCCCCAAAACTCGCAGCCAGAAGGCCGCCGTGGTCGGTGCTGGCCCCACTGGGCTGTCCTGTGCCTATTTTCTGGCCCATCTCGGCTACCCAGTCACCGTCTATGAGGCCCTGCCGGTAGCTGGCGGCATGCTCTCCGTGGCCCTGCCTGAATTCCGGCTGCCACGAAGCGTGATCCAGAGCGACGTTGACTACATCGTCAAGCGCGGCGTGGAGATACGTTACAACACGCCGATCACCACGAACTATACCGTGGACGACCTCAAGCGTGAGGGCTACCAGGCCGTCTTCATCGCCGCCGGGGCCCAGAGGAGCCAGCGCGTAGGGATACCGGGCGAGGTGGAGGACGTTGACGGCCTCTACTACGGCCTGCGCTTCCTCAGAGACGTCAGGGTGGGCAGGCCGGTCCGCGTCGGACGCCGTGTGGCCGTGATCGGCGGCGGCAACGTAGCGCTGGACTCCGCCCGCACCGCCCTCCGCATCGGCGCCGAGGGGGTGGACATCTACTACCGTAGGTCACGGGAGGAGATGCCGGTGACCGAGGTGGAATACGATGAATCGGTGGCCGAGGGCGTGAGGATGAACTTCCTGGTCAGCCCCACACGCATCGTTAGCGCCGACTGGAAGGTCACCGGCCTCCAGTGTACCCGCATGGCCCTCGGCGAGATGGACGCCAGCGGCAGGAGGCGTCCCATGCCGGTGCCAGGCTCGGAGTTCTTCGTCCCCGCCGATACCATCATCGCCGCCGTGGGACAGGCGCCAGACCTCTCCTTCCTGCCCCCCGATAGCGCGCTGGAGCGCACCCGCTGGGAGACCCTGGTCGTCAACAGCAACACCCTGGCGACAAACGTCCCCGGGGTGTTTGCCGGCGGGGACTTCGTCACCGGGCCAGGGATGGTCATAGACGCCGTCGCCGCCGGCAGGAGAGCGGCCCTGGCAATAGATAAGTACCTGAGGGGAGATATTTCACGGGTAGAGATGTACGACCTGAAGGCGGGGGCAGCTCCACAACCGCCTGCCCGGGAAGCAGAAGGGGAAGAGGCAGAGGACGTATGGAAGGCGCAGCCACGGGTGGAAATGCCCGTCCTGCCCCCTCAGGAACGGAAGGGCAGCTTCCAGGAGATAGAGTTGGGGTTCGCCGAGGAAAGGGCCAGGGAGGAGGCCAGGCGCTGCCTGAGGTGCGACCTGGAGACGTGACCGGGGCATTGTATCACCGGCCCGATGAGGAGGTTCAGGGATGAAGTCCATCACCAAGCAGAAGCCTTTCGAGGAGATAACGCGGAGCCTCGATGGCCTCGACCGCGTCTATATTGTAGGCTGCGGCAACTGTACCACCATGACCAGGACCGGAGGAAGGGAAGAAGTCCTGGAGATGCAGGAGCGCCTCCGCGGGCTGGGCAAGATGGTGACCGGCTGGACTGTGGTCCCGATAGCCTGTGACGAGATGACAGGTGCCTCGGTGAAGGAAAACGGTGCGGGCATCCAGGCCG
>JBFMDE010000070.1:0-7097 GCA_040754215.1 Chloroflexota bacterium | reverse complement strand
AGCGTGTAGTCGCCCATGGCCGCAGGCTTCCAGTTGAAGTTCAGCACCTTGCTGCTGTAGCTGGCCATGTTGTTCACCCTGGTGCTCTTCACCAGCGTGCCGTCGGCGTACAGCTCCACCGTGAAGCTGGCCCTTTCGTTGCCCTCGTTGGCCACCGCCACCTTCACCTTGCTGACAGTGCCGGCTAGCGGCGTCTTGGCCAGGTCAACGCCGGTCACCGCCACGTCGGTCACCGAGGCCGCCACCATGACGCCCTGCTCCCTCACGTTGTTGTCCGGGTTGATGTCGGGCGGCGACGGCAACGGCGTCCAGGTGGCCGCGGTGGTGCCCAGCTCCGCCCTCAGCACTACCGAGCCATAGACGCCCGGGGTCCAGGAGAAGCTCTTCACCATGCTCCTGCCCGGGAGCAGGCTGGTAACGGTCTGCGGTGTGCCGATGGGGAGAGGTCCGCTCGGCCCGGGCGGGGACACCTGCAGCAGCCTCACCTTGAAGCTCATGGTGGTGGTGCCGTAGTTGTTCACCGTCACCTTGACGTAGCTCAGCTTGCCCTTCTTGGGGCCGGGGAGCCCGGTGGGCGGCATCACCCGGATGTTGGATATGCCGACGTCCTGGCCGTTCACCCTGAAGAGGGTGCTCCGGGCGCTGTTGTCGGCGGTGTCCGCCTCGCCTTCGAGCGGCTCGATGCTCGCCTGCCCCTGGAGCCCGATGCCCAGGATGTCGGCCCCCCACAGTACGGCCACGTCCTCGAACGCACCGGGGGCCAGCTCAGCGATGGTGGCCGCGGCCCTTGCCCCTTCAGGCTCGATGGGCACGCCGGCGACGAAGAAGCTGACCAGGACGTCGTACAGCGGCACCTGGCCCTGGTTGACCACGTGGGCGGTGAAGGTGAGCAGGTCGGCGTAGTTGTAGGTGCCGCCGGCCGGCGTGATGGTCAGGCTGGTCACCGCCACGTCAATGCCGGAGACCACGTCCACCGTGGTGCCGGCCGCATTGTCCTCGTAGTTGAGCTCGCCGGTGAAGGAGTCGCCCACTGCCTCGACAGGCACGTTGCTGCCGGGCGCCGCGGGCCACCACTCCGTCCACGCCGTGGCGGAATCCCCGGAGAGCAGCTCCTCCACGTAGTAGGAGCCGACCTCCTCGCCATCCACGTAGAACACGACGTTGTAGCCGTAGATGTCCAGCGTGCCGTTGTTGGTCACCGTGGCCTGTATCCAGTAGCCGAGGCCGGTGTACACCGTGTCCACCGCGTCTGCGGCCCCAGCCCCTCCTGGGAGAGTATCCGAGACGTACAGGTCTGAGAGGCCTACCTCGTAGCCGACATCCACCCTGACCTGCAGCGTGTCCGCGTTGTTGGTGACCTCGGTCTCCCTGGGCAGGGCCTCCACGCTGGCCTTGAGCAGGTAGTCGTGGAGATAGCCGTCAGGTGACCTGTCCGGGTCGCCCTCAGGCCTCGGGTCGGCCACCAACTCCGGCGTCCAAGTGGTGCCCAGCTCCACGGTCTCGCCGGGGTTTATCTGCTCCACCAGCACCGAGCCGAGGGGTATCGGGTCGAGCAGCGTGAGCGTGGGCTCGGGGTAGCCGGGCTCGCCCGGCTCGGTGGGCACTGATTCCAGTATAGGATAGACCTCGAAGTTCAGCCAGAGGTCGCGCTCGATGTCGTCGCCCTCGTTGCCCAGGACGGCGCTGACCAGCACGGTCTGGCCGGTGAGGAACTCCGGCTCCCCGACCTCCACAGTCACCGCCGACAGGCCGCTCACCGAGAGGTCGGAGGCCGGTATGGTGCTGCCATGGCCGCGGTCGGGCGCGGTGTCGAAGATGTCCCAGATGTCGCCGGCCGACTGCACCACCTTCATCGAGCCATCGTCCACCATGGTCACCAGCCACAGGAACTGGAACATCGTGGAGTCATTGAGCCCGATGGTGTAGGAGGTCATCACCGGCAGCCAGGCGCCCCTGCCGCCGGGGCCGGTGCCCTCGACCCAGATGAAGAGGAACAGCTCCCCTGATGCGCCGTCCGCGGCCGACCTGAGCATGCCATTCTTGATGGCGGCCACGTCCAGGCCGGGCAGCAGTTTGGCGTATGCCGAGAGGTCCGCGCTCTTTATCGCGCTCAGCGAGGCTCCTCCCGTCCCGGGATAGACGAAGCCGAAGGCCATGTAGTCGGCCCCGATGTCGTTGGCCATGGGGCCGGTGTAGCCCGTGCCCACGTCCTCGTCAACGTCCATCATCATGATGGACACCAGCGGCACGTCGCCGGGCAGATTGCCGTAGAACGTGGTGAGGAACATCGCCGAGTCGCGGGTGAGCTGCACCCCCACCTTGTCAATGTCAACCTTGGGGTCGCCCTGCACGTCCTCGGGGTCGTCTATCATCCAGCGTGTCCGCGGCATGACGTTCACCTGCACCGGGATGGTGACCCTGGGCCGTCCCGGGTCGTTGCTGCGGATGACGAGTTGCGCGAAGTAGCTGCCCAGGCTGAGGCCGCGGGCGTCAACGGTGACCGTCGTGTCCCACGCGCCGCCGGGGCCGACCGTGCCCTCGGTGGGGCTCTCGCTGAGCCAGGGGACATCGCCGCCCACGGTGCCCAGGTTGCTGAGCAGGTCGTCGTAGGCCTCCTCGGCGCTCTCGCCCTGGCCCACGGTGTAGATGAGGCTGACCACCTTCCTCTCGCCCGGGGCCAGCGAGCCCAGGGCGAAGTACAGCGCGCCGTTCCAGTCGCCGTCAAGCGGGTCTTCGGGCCCGTTCTGCCTCCAGTCCCAGCCATGGTCTATGGTCCACCAGTCGTCCCAGGCGTTGAGGTCCCAGTCGTAGACCATCGGCCAGGAGTCGCCCAGTGCCGCCGTGCCGTAGGCGTAGTACTGGCCGTCGGCGTATGCGCCGCTGGGCGGGTCAACGGTGGAGATGAGGTAGTAGTCGGGGTCGAACATCCAGTTTATGTCGTCGCCCGGGCCGGCGTTGGCGTCCCAGTCGAAGACCCTCTTGTAGCGCAGGTCGCCGATGAAGGAGCCGCCCGCGTTCGTGATCTCAGTGGTCAGTATCACCGAGCGCCCGTGCTTGTCGAGCTTGAAGGTGTGGCTTATCTTCAGCCTGTTGTCGTCGGTGCGTACGTTGACGCGGTGCTTGGCCTCGTCGGGGTTGTCAACGATGGTCTCCCTGCCCACAGGCTGTATGCCCCAGGTGCCGTCGGGGTAGGAGTAGCTGGTCATGCCGTCGTAGTACACCACGTAGCCCTCGCCGTGCCAGCCCTGCGCCAGGGACTCGGCCGTGCCCGGGATCCAGTCGCGATAGTCGCTGTCGGGCCGCGCCGGCTTGTACTCGAAGCCGTGGCCGATGCCCCAGGAGGAGCCAGGTCCAGGCGGCACCGGGTCGGCCCAGTCGAGTTCGCCGTAGTCGGAGATGCCGATGAGGAGCTGGTCGCCCTCGAACTTCTTGCCGCCGGCGGGGCGCATCAGGGCGCTGGCGCCGTCGGAGGCCGCCTTGTTTGCCGTCCACTCCCTGGGCTTGTCGCTGCCCTGGGGCTCGGGTAGAGCGGAGGCCGACGCCGCCCCGCCCATGGCGAAGCGGTCGGAGATGTTCCACAGCAGGTCGGCACTGCCCTCGTTGCCGATGGTGACATTGGCTGCCGCCTCGCTGCCGCGCTCCACGTTTATCATCAGGAACTCGGGGCTCACCCAGATGCTGGGCGCCACCCCCCAGCCCACCTGGAGGTGGGCTTGCAGCCTTAGTGAGGGCGTGTCCGGGTCGTTGCTTTCGATGACCAGGTCCGCATAGTAGTCGCCGGGCGGCAGCGCCGTTGCCGTGGCGCCGCCGTAGGCGTAGAAGGCGTTGAAGAAGACGTCGAAGAAGCTCTCGCTTGCCGGTGGTGTCACACCGCCGCCGTAGCTGGTCCAGAGCCAGTCGCTGGGTCCGCCCATCCAGTCAACCCAGAACCAGTACTCCAGGTCGGCGTCGCCGGAGTTGCCGATGCCGAGGGTGTAGCTGTAGGTGTTCGGGTCGTCCGGGCCTATCACCACCGTGTCTGGCCAGCCGGGGTTGACGTAGATGTTGGGCGCGGCGGGGCCGCCGCCCAGGGCGCCGATGGCCGAGTGCACGTTGATGAGGCCCCAGCCATAGCGGGTGTCCAGGCCCGGGTCGCCGCGGTCCTCGGCCGTGTTCTTCAGGGCGTCGAACAGCAGGCCGACAGGGTTGTAGGCTGCCGCATCGAGGTACACCCGCCAGTACTCTATCATCAGGGCCGCGGCGCCGGCCACGTGCGGCGTGGCCATGGAGGTGCCGGACAGGTAGCCCCAGCCGCCGCCAGGAATGGACGAGTAGACATCAACGCCCGGCGCAGAGAGGTCGGGCTTTACGTAGCTGGGTGGCCACTCCGGGGGCGGGCTGTCGAACCAGGACTTGTCCACCACCTCGCCGCCGCTGAAGGAGGCCACCGTGCCGGAGGAGTCCACCGCGCCGATGCCCCAGGACTCGAGGATGTTGCCCGGGGAGCCGGTATAGCCGGGGCCGTCGTTGCCGATGGCGCCGACGGGCACGATGCCCGCGGCCGCCATGGCCCGCACCGGCGGAATGAGTACGTCAATGTAACCACCACCAGGGGGGCCGAACGACATGTTGACCACGTCAACGCCCTCGTCTATGGCCCACTGCATGCCAGCCATGACCTGCGTCCAGGTGCCGGAGCCCTCGGGGAGCACCAGGCCCTCCCAGAGCAGGGCGCCAGGGGCCACGCCGATGTCCATGCCGGAGGCGCTGCCGCCGGCGATGGTGCCGGAGACGTGCGTGCCGTGTATGTCGCTGTCATGTGGCGGTGAGACTATCGGGAAGCCGGAGCCGTCGAACTCCTGGAAGGCGCCTATCTTGCCCGCGAGGTCGGGGTGCAGCGGGTCAACGCCGGTGTCCAGTACCGCCACCTTGACCCCGCCGCCGGTTACGCCGTAGTCATACCAGGCCATGGGGGCGCCGATCATCGTCAGTTCCGGGGTGGGGCCGTATGGGGATGCCTTGCCTGGGGCCGCGGCAGCGGCCTGCGCCCCGTCATCCAGTGCATAGAGCTTGAAGTTGGGGACGATGCGCTCCACGCCCGGGGTCCTGGCCAGCTTCTCCAGCGTGGCCGCGTCCACACGTGCCAGGACGGAGTTGTTGATCCAGAAGCTGTTGACCACCTTGCCGCCGCTGGCCGTGACCAGGTCGGCCACCGCCGCCTGTGCCCTGGCCGCGCCGGCCTTGAGGGTGCTCGCCACCGAGGCGGCCTTCACGCCCGTCACGTCAACGGACTTGAGGATGACCACCACGTCGGCGCTCTCGCCCTCAGCGATGCTCACGTCCACCCGGGCCGTCGCCGCGCCGTCGGCGGCGAAGACCAGGCTGAAGCCGGGGGTGGTCACCAGCATGGCGAGTACGAGGAGCAGGGTAAATGCCCACCGCTTGACCTTCATTGCTGTATATCCTCCTTCACTCACTGGCTACGGTTTCCCCTTTCGGGGTCCCCTGAAAAACACCGTTTTTCAGGGGTGATAAACGCGCAGGCCCGCCTTCTACAGGCCGTTGTTTCCGGGAAAAGAAAAGGGGCGGTCCCGATATAGTCGGGACAGCCCCAAGCAAGCAACGCTCCGACCCCACCAGTACCAGTGGTCCGGAGTCCTGCGACCGTCGAAGATGCCGGCCACAAACGCCACCCAATCGCTCCCCATCATTCTGATGATTGCTATCGCTCGACAGAGAAAGTCAGATAGGCGGGCGCCAACGGATTTTGGCACTCGGACTTACTATAGCACCAGCATCCAGTTACGTCAATACCCCCTGGCCTCTCCAGGCCCCCCTCGGTCGCCTTCTGCGGGTCATGCCCCGCGCCCCGTGGCATACCTGAACCCCCTGCCCCGAGATTACCGAAGGCCCTGCCCTGAGGCTTCCGACAGGGGGTAGGGAGACCGTGACAATGTTGTGAGGAGTGAGGCCTCGTCTCCCGCGACACCACCCCCTTGACTGTGATAGAACAGGTGTTCTACCCTTTAGCCATGGACGTCATGAACACGAAGTCTGATGTGCTTGTCGGTGGTCATGACCGGGGCTGTGAGCTGGCGCCGGCGTGCCTGGAGTGTCCCTTCGAGCGCTGCCTACTGGAGGAGCCGAGGGGGCGGCAGCGGCTGCTGCTGGCGCGGCGCGATGCCCTCATCGCTCAGCTTCGGCGCGAGGGCAAGGGCACGCGCCACATCGCCCGCGAGTTGGGCATAAGCCAGCGCACGGTGCAGCGCGCAGTGGCCAGGCAGCGGAAGGCGAGTCCCCCTCACTCTATCTCTCTCCCTCCGGGGGAGAGATAAATCTACTCCCTCTCCCTTGATGGGAGAGGCAAGGTGAGGGTGAAGGGATAATGCCATGACACAGCAAACACAGGCCCTCCCCGACATCCTCCGCACCCGCGACCAGGAGCGCATCCGCGGCTACAAGGACCTCCTGGACTTCTACAACGGCGCACAGTGGCTCACCCAGTCCCGCCGCGAGCGCCAGCTCACCTTCAACTACGCCAGGGTGAGCATAGACAAGGCCACCTCCTACCTGATGTCCGGCCTGGACTTCGCCGTGGACCCGCTCGGAGATAGTGACAGAGACAGAGAGAAGGCCCGCGAGGCCGAGGCAGCCATCTACCAGGCATACCAGCAGAACAACTGCGAGGCGTTGGACTTCGAGACCGAGGTGGACGCCGCCATACTCGGCGACGGCTGCTACAAGGCCACTTGGGACCCGCAGGAGAAGCGCGTGCGCATCACCGCCCCCGACGTACAGGGCCTGTGGGCCTGGACCAGGGGCGACGACCCCTCACAGGTGAGACGCGTGGCCTCTAAATACACCCTTTCCGCAGAGGAGGCTAAGGAGAGGTACGGAGTGGAGGTTTCGGGCAAGACCGTGGACATCATAGAGGACTGGACGGCTACGGCCGTGGAGGTCTGGGCCGGTGCCGAGCGCGTCAGCTCTGGCCCCAACCCCTACGGCTTCATCCCCTTCGTCATCTTCCCCAACATCAGAGAGCCCAAGAAGCTCTGGGGCGCCTCAGACATCCCCGCCATCCGCGAGACGCAGCGCGAGCTTAACCGCGCCCTCTCCCA
>JBFMDE010000069.1:0-7129 GCA_040754215.1 Chloroflexota bacterium | reverse complement strand
ACCTCTCCGAAGATGAGAAGATGGAATACCACTACCGTGTTGTAGCCTCAAACGACCTGAGGAACAAGATCATGGACCACCTCTTGACAGGCTAGCAAGGTCACCCCCGACCCCCTCTCGTCAAGGGAGAGGGAGCTTCTCTTCTACGTCTCGCAGCATGCTTTATGAGGCATGCTGGTGACGGACCAAGGCCCAAAGTGCTAAGATAGAAAGTCGCGCGATGAGATACTCGTTGGGGGTTGACATCGGCTCGGTCAGCGCCAAACTGGCCCTCATTGATGAGGACGGACATGTGGTCGTGCTGGACTCCGAGCGGGTGTTCACAGGACCAAAGGTCGCACTGGCCACACTCCTGGGACGGCTAAGCGAAAGGCTCGACCTCCGGGATATCGCCACCGCCGGAGCGTCCGGCTGTGGCGCCGTCGCAGTCCCGGAAGAGCTGAACTGGTCGCGCTACAGTAGCTCTCTGGCCATAGCCTCGGGCATACTTCACTCGCACCCCGAAGCCAAAACCATCCTCTCCATCGGCGGCCAGAGCTCGTTGGTCATCGAGTTGGAGGATGAGCTGCGGAAGCCCTGGAAAGTGGCCTCCAACCCACTGTGCGCCGCCGGCACCGGCCGCTTCATCGAGCAACAGGCCTACAGGATCGGTGTTGGGCTGGAGGAGTTCGCCAGACTAGCCCTCTCCTACGAGGGCACGCCACCACGTATCGCGGCCCGATGCAGCGTTTTCGCCAAGAGCGACCTCATCCACCTCCAGCAGAAGGGCGTCCCCATGGAGGCCATGCTTTGCGGCCTGGCAGGCAGTATCGCCCGCATGGTCGCATCCCTGAAGAAGGGCACCTTCAAGGAGCCGGTATTCTTCGTCGGCGGTGTTGCTTCAAATAGCGCCATAGTCAGGGCCCTCAGCGAAATGCTTTCCGAGAGGAACCAGCACCAGGTAAACCCGACTGTTCCCGAGAACCATCTCCACATCGAGGCGCTGGGCTCGGCATTGCTGGCAAGGGCTTCGGGCAAGCCCTCCAGTATCACCATCCCCAGGGCGGCAGATGTTGCGCAGCAGCACTACGCCATGCCCCCGCTGGCCAAGGTACATCAGGACGATGTCTGGACACCTCCACGGGTGAATGGCCCGTTTGTGGGCTATCTCGGCGTGGACGTGGGCTCCACCAGCACCAAGGGGGTCATACTCGACGAAGACGGTAACGTCATAGCTAAGAATTACCTCATGACCGCCGGGCGCCCGGTTGACGCCGTGAAACAGGTCTTCAGTAATCTAATGGCCGACCTGGGAGATAACGCCAGGGTCGCCGGCGTCGGAGTTACCGGCTCAGGGAGATACCTCATCGGCGGCGTCATCGGCGCCGACCTGATAAGGAACGAGATCACGGCACAGACCAGGGCAGCGGCCGAGATCAACCCTCAGGCAGACATCATTGAAATCGGAGGCCAGGACTCAAAGCTGGTGATCAAGCGCAACGGCGTCGTCGTTGACTACCAGATGAACAAGGCCTGCGCCGCGGGTACTGGAAGCTTCATTGATGAGCTGGCCGAGATGATGGGCATCTCGGTGAAAAACGGGGAGTTCGCCCGCTTGGCCTTCGACGCATCCCATACCATAGACCTTGGCACCAGGTGCGCCGCATTCATGGGACAGGCAGTGACCACGGCACAGCGGGAGGGAGTGCCGCATGAGGTCATCGTCGCCAGCCTCGCCAACTCCATAGCTGGCAACTACCTGTCCAAGGTCGTGGGGACGCGCAAGCTTGGCCAGGACGTAATACTTACCGGGGCGGTGTTCTACAACGATGCCGTCGTCTCCGCCTTCAAGCAGGCCTTGAAGGGAAGGAACACCATCGTCCCCACACACAAGGAGGTCAGCGGGGCCATCGGCGTGGCATTGCTCGCCAAGGAGGCCATGCACGGACGACCGTCCCGCTTCAAGGGGTTCCGACAGGTAGTGGAGGCCGAGCATACCCTCTCCACCTTCACCTGCAAGGGTTGCGACAACAACTGCACCATCAGCAGGATGCAGGTGCCGGGCGAAAAGCCCACCTTCTACGGCAGCCGTTGTGACCGCTACGACAGCGCCCTAGAGCATGAACGGCGCGAGACGGCCTTCGACGAGCGGGAAAGGTTGCTCTTCGCCGAGTACCACGAGGAGTCGGGCTCCGGGGTCACCGTCGGCATCCCGCGGACACTACTGGTCTACGACTACATCCCGCTACTGGTGGGCTTCCTGAACGCGCTCGGAGTCAGGGTCGTGGTCTCCAGCAAGACCAACCAGCAGGTGATGGAGCAGGCAGTGGAGCTCTCCTACACCGACAGTTGCTTCCCGGTCAAGCTGGCGCACGGCCATGTCGCAGCCCTCAGCAGCACAGTAGACCACATCCTCTTTCCCTGCTTCATCCGGATGGGTGTCAAGGAAGGCGACGAGAACCAGAAATACTCCTGCCCGCTGGTCCAGGCTTCGCCCTTCATCGTCCGTCAGTCACTCGGCTTGGGACAGCGCATGCTCATACCCATCATAGACTTCAGCCGTGGCGAGGCCGAGACCGTGCGTAACCTCACTGACGTCGCCCTTCAGCTTGGATTCAACCATGCCACAGGGAAGCGTGCTGCCCTGGCTGGGCTCTCTTCCCAGCACAAGTTCGAACAGGCACAGGCAGAGGCAGGACAAAGGCTGCTCCAGCACATTCGGGAGAATAAGCAACTCGGCGTGGTCCTGTTCTCACGGTCGTATATGTCGCAGGACCCGGGTGCCAACCTGGGCATCGCCGAAAAGCTCGCCCAACTCGGCATGATCCCAATACCGATGGACTACCTGCCGCTACTCTCGGTGGATGTGAAGCAGTTCTCCGACCGTCCCTACTGGGTCTCCGAGGGCAAGCACATAGCGGCAGCGGCGTTGACCGCGGGCAACCCCTTGCTCTACGGGCTGGTGCTGACAAACTTCGGCTGCGGGCCCAACTCCTTCATCCTCAACCTCGTGGAAGATATCATGGGCGACAAGCCACTGGGTCAACTGGAGATAGACGAGCATGCAGCCGAGGCAGGCATCGTCACCCGCCTCGAGGCCTTCGTGGATACCATCACCGAGTTCCACCGCTCCCGCCAGGGCAAACACGCCCCGGTCCAACTGGAAAAGGTATACCGCTCAGCGCCCGCGATGGCCCGCAACGGTAAGGTGATCATCATGCCACGGATGACACCTCATGTTGAGGCGATAGCAGCAGCCATGCAAGCACTCGGTGTAAACGCCGTGGTGCTCCCGCCATCGGACGAGCGCAGCCTGCTCTATGCCAACAAGGTAACCTCTGGAAGGGAATGCCTGCCCTATCGGGTGACACTGGGCGACTTCCTGCGGTTCTACTACGACAATGGCCACGGTCGCATCGGGCTCAGTGAGGTCGAGGGCTATATGGCCGGCGCCTACGGCCCCTGCCGGTTGGGGAAGTACGCACTGGAGCAACGGAAGATACTTCAGGAGGTCGGGTTCGACCTCCCAATACGCACCACAACATCCAACAAGGCCTATGCCGACATAGGACTGGGCAGGGAGTTCGAACGCCTGGCCTGGAAGGGTGTGGTGGCCTTCGACTACCTTCAGAAACTGCTCTGGCACACCAGGCCCTACGAGAAGGAGACAGGCACCGCCGACAGGCTCTTCGAGGAGTACACGGCCCAGGTCGTCAATTGCATCCGGGAAAAACAGCCCTTCTCGCACCTCCTCAAGGAGGCCGCCGACCGCTTCCGCTTCGCGGCCGACCCGGACAGGCCCAGACGACCACTTGTCGGCATCAATGGCGAGATCTTCCTGCGCTCCAATGACTTCAGCAACGGCAACATGGTCAGCGTCTGCGAGGACGCCGGCCTCGAGGTGTTGGTCTCGCCCATGGGAGAATGGGTCAAGTACATCTCATACCGCAACCTCGAGGACTCCCTCAGGGACAGGAAGCTGAAAAAGGTGATAGCGGCCTTGCTGAGACGATGGGTACAGAGGCGAGACGAGGAATCGGTGGCACGGCACTTCGATGGCCTGCTGGAGACCAAGGACCCCTCCACTGAAGAGTTGCTGGACTTCTCCAGCCATTACCTCTCGCCCAGGTGCGGGAGCGAGGCGGTGCTCAGCATCGGCAGCGGGGTGGAATGGATAGAGCGGCCGGAGTTCTCCGGGGTGATATCGGTGATGCCCCACGGGTGCATGCCTGGGGGCATCGTGGCCGCCATGTCCGAAGCACTTGCCACTGCACACGGCAAGCCGTGGGTCAACCTCACCTACGACGGCTCGGCGGAGACAAACAACCTGGTCAGGATCAACAACTTCGCCGAGGTCATACGGTTCTGTCACAGTGCTGCCGTATCTCCTCAACCCTGACCAGGGGCAGCAACCTCTCCACATCCCGTCGCCGGCACAACTGCGTCCCCGGGGTCAGCACCGCCGCCGACCCTGCGGCGACTCCTAGACGGCACGCCTCCACCAGAGAAGCCCCCTGGCAAAGCCTCAACACCAGCCCAGCCACCATGGCATCGCCGGCACCAACGCTGCTCCTGACATTCACAGGCGGCGGCGCAGCCCTGACCACCCGCAGGCCATCGGTGGCAACCAGCCCATCCCTCCCCCTGGAGATGACCACTATCGCCACACCCCTGCCATGCAATTCCAGCGCCGCCGCAACTATGTCATCCTCTGTCTCCAGGTCGGTGCCCAGCAACCGGGCCGTCTCGTGGACATTGGGCTTGACCATGTATGGCTTCGCCCTCAGCCCCTCCTGAAGCCACACCCCGTCCGAGTCCAGCACAGCCTTGACGCCCATTCCTCTGGCAACCCGAATGAACTCGGCGTAGATGTCGTCAGGGACTCCCGGAGGCACGCTCCCGGACATCACCAGGAAGCTCGGCCTGGGGCTCATGCGGCGTATTCTTCTCCTCAACGCCTCCAGCTCACGGGGCGACACCCTGGGGCCAGGGGCATCCAGCCTCGTCTGCTGGTTCGTCTCCAGGTCGGTTACGATGATATTCGTACGCGTCTCGTGCCTGATATGGACAAAGGCACAATTCACCTTCTCCCTGGCCAGAAGCGTCTCCACTACCCTGCCGGCGTGTCCCCCGATGAAGCCGTATGCCAGGGTATGGCCACCCAGCTTGTGGAACACCCGCGACACCCCTATCCCCTTGCCTCCGGGGTCGCGGCGGAAGCTAGTCCAGCGGTTCACATCCTCCACCACCAGCCTCCTCACGGCGACGGTGTTGTCCAGGGCTGGGTTCAACGTGATGGTGGAGATAAGCTCCCCGGCACACCCCAGGTCGGCCCGGCTCCTTCTCCTAATAGCGCTCATGCCACCCCTCAGCCACGGGCAGCAGCGCCCTGGCCCTCAGCTTCAGCTTGCGGTGCCAGGGGACGGCATACCTGCTGGCAACCTCGGTAAGCCTCTTCAGACGGTCAACCACCGTGGTGGAGAGATACCCGACCCGCTCCTTCTTGTCCCCGATGCGGAAGGCCTCCTGCCAGATGGCCCTCCCGCCGAGGAAACCGGAGGCGCCTGCCTTGCATGCGAGCTCCACCTGCCTGAGGAAGGTCTCATAGTCCACACCGGCGCTCAGCAACACCCAGGGCACCCTTGACGCAGTATCCAATTCACGGCACAGCCCGAGCAGTTTCCCTTCATCCCGCTCGTAGTCCATCTCCGCCGGAAACTCGGCCTTCAACACGTCGAGCGGCAGGCCTGTGACCTGTCGTGCGGTGTCAATCACCAGGCGGGGCTTTCGTTGCGCGAACAGGGCCCCATCGCGCAGCTCCTCCCCCACAGCATAGCTCTTGGTCTCTACCAGGAATGGTATGTCGTGCCTGACGCACTCCCCGGCCACCGACTTCACCACGTCTCGCTGCTTTGCCGCCAGCCCTTCCAGGTCCGGGCGGTAGTACACCAGTATCTTTACTGCCGAAGCCCCGATGCGCCTTATTTTCTCCACGCTCCAGCCCGGGAGCAGGGTGGTGAACCGGGCCTCCTTACTGCCCTCATACCCGGTGTCCTCGATGCTGACGAGCAGACCGGTGCCCCCCGGGAGCACGCCCGCAGCCAGGCACTGGGCCACGCCGTACCTGGGGTCGAGCAGCACCGCGCTGGCATGCGGGGCAAGGGCGGCACAGAGCTCCACCTTGCGCTCCACTACCCTTTCGTACGTCCCCAGTCCGCGGCGGTGCTCCTCCAGCATCTTCACCATGGAATCGCGATGGTCCATGGCACAGATGGTGAAAACGCCATCCGGGTTGGCTATCTGCTGCAGCCCCCTGACCTTACCCACGCTCTCAGCAGCCATCTTCACACCTCTGAACAGTTAGCGTTCAGCCCCATTAACGGATTGCTTTATTCTATCTCCCTCCCCTGGCGGGAGGGAGATAGGGAGGGGGATTCACCCTCACCTAGCCTCTCCCGTCAAGGGAGAGGGATTATTCATGCGAGCAGCCCTTCCCGTACGGGAAGGGCAGGGTATGCGACAGTAGTCAAGAGACCAAACCCGCCCTATGCACCCTCGGAGCGGATGAAGGCCTCCACCACCCGGGAGTCCCACTGCACCCCCGCGCCGTGCCTCAGGCGACGGACCGCCTCCTCATGGGGCAGGGCCGGCCGGTAGGGCCTCCTCGATACCATCGCGTCATAGGCATCCGCCACAGCCAGGATGCGCCCGCCCAGCGGTATCGCCTCATCCTTGAGGCCCCTGGGATAGCCCCGGCCGTTATACCACTCATGGTGGCTCTCGATCATGGGGAGCACGTCCTTCAGAAAGTCGAGGAACCTGAGTATCTCGACACCGCGCGAGGGGTGGCGCTCCATCTCCGCCCTCTCACTGGGCTCGTAGGCGCCGGGCTTCAGCAGCACTGCGTCGGCGAGCCCGGTCTTGCCGATGTCGTGGAGCCGCGCCGCCATCTCCAGCCTGTGCAACTCCCCGTCGCCGAGGCCCAGGGCCCTGGCCGTGCGCAGCACCAGGCGGGCCACGCGGTCGGAATGGCCACGGGTGTAGGGGTCGCGGCTCTCCAGCGCCAGCACCAGCGTCCGCGCCATGCCCAGGTAGGCCTCCTCCAGCTCCCTCTTCTTCTGGCCCAGCTCCTCGGCGCTCGCCTGCAGCT
>JBFMDE010000068.1:0-7309 GCA_040754215.1 Chloroflexota bacterium | reverse complement strand
CGCCTCAGCGACCATTACGACCCGCGAAAGAAGGTGTTGCGGCTTTCCCCTGAGGTCTATTCCAGGCCCTCGGTAGCGGCCATGGGCATCGTGGCCCATGAGGTGGGCCATGCGGTGCAGGACCGGGTGGGATATGGCGCGATGGCGCTGCGCAGCGCGCTTGTCCCCGCAGCCAACGTGGGCAGCAACTTGGGCTGGGTATTCGTGATGCTGGGTGGGTTTATCTACGCCCTCAGCAGGGCGGAGTTCGGCTGGTATGTGGCCTGGGGCGGGGTCTTCCTCTTCTCCCTTGCCGTGCTCTTCACCCTGGTCACCCTGCCCGTGGAGTACAACGCCAGCAGCCGGGCCAGGCAGATGCTGATGGGCAACGGCCTGGTCTCGAAGGCCGAATACGATGGCGCCAGCGCGGTGCTTTCAGCGGCGGCCCTCACCTACGTCGCCGCCCTGCTCCAGGCGCTGGCCCAACTCCTGTACTTCGTCTTCATGCTCCTGGGCATGAGGCGACGGTAGAGGCGGCTGCATAGGCCTTGCCACAGCCTGCTCCATGTGCCGGCGAGCCCCTGGAGAGCTTTCAGGGGCTTATTTGTATGAGAGCGTTAGATGTCAGGACAGGTTGATTCGGGGAAGTTCGCCGCGCTGAGGCAGCTCATCGCCCGGCTGCGCAGCCCGGAGGGGTGTCCCTGGGACCGCAAGCAGACGCACGCCTCGCTCAAGACCACGCTGCTGGAAGAGTGCTACGAGGCGCTCCAGGCGATCGAGGCGGGGTCGCCCTCGAAGCTCTGCGAGGAGTTGGGGGACCTGCTGTTGCAGATAATGCTCAACTCCCAGATAGCTGAGGAGGCCGGGGAGTTCGACGTGGACGATGTCATCCAGGGCATCACCGCCAAGATAGTCCGTCGCCACCCCCACATCTTTGGCGAGGCCAGCGCCGGGGATGCCGAGGAGGTGGCCCAGCGCTGGGAGTCGCTGAAGCAGCAGGAGCGTGGGGCGGAGGGCTCCATACTGGACAGCGTTCCCGGGGAGATGCCTGCCCTGGCCTACAGCCACTCCATACAGCGGCGTGCCTCCGGTGTCGGCTTCGACTGGGAGGACGTGGATGGCGTGATAGACAAGCTGGTGGAGGAGGTGCAGGAACTGCGCACGGCCTCGGACCCGGAGCAGCGGGCGCGGGAGTTCGGCGACGTCCTGTTCACGCTGGTTAACGTGGCGCGGCGCCTCGGCGTGGACCTGGAGATGTCGCTGCGCGGTGCCAACGAGCGCTTCCGGCGTCGCTTCCAGAGCATGGAGGAGATATGCCGTGAGCGCGGCCTGGCGCTGGACAGGTTGTCGCTCCAGGAGTGGGACAAGCTGTGGAACGAGGCCAAGGGGCAGGTTGGAGGATAGGGTGGTCGGGGCGAGTGGATTCGAACCACCGACCTCAGCGTCCCGAACGCTGCGCGCTAAACCAGACTGCGCTACGCCCCGAGGTGGGAGTATTATACGGTAATCGCCGATGTCATTGCGAGTGAAGTACTGCATCCTGATAGTTGACGGCGCCTCCGGGTGGCCACTGCCGCAGCACGGCGGCAGGACCTGCCTGGAGCTGGCCCGCACCCCTAACCTGGACGCCATGGCGCGGGAAGGGGCGGTGGGCCTGGCGCGCACCATCCCTCAGGGGATGGAGCCCAGCAGCGCCTGCGCCTGTATGTCAGTGCTGGGCTATGACCCACGGGTGTACTACAGGGGCAGGAGCGGCATTGAGGCCCGGGCCATGGGCGTTCCCGTGGCCCCCGGGGAGGTTGCCTTCCGCTGCAACCTGGTGACCGTCTCCAAGGGCAGGATGCGCAGCTACGCCTCCGGCCACATCAGCACCGAGGAGGCCCGCCCCCTCATCGCAGCGCTGGGGCAGAAGCTGGGTGGAGACGACATACACTTCTATCCCGGCGTCGGCTACCGGCACCTGTGCAAGATAGCCGGGCACGAGGAACTCCTCGGGGCCATCTGCACCCCGCCCCACGACATCCCCGGCCGGCCCATCGCCGACTTCCTCCCCCGGGGCCCCGGGAGCGAGCTGCTGCGGGACATCATGGAGCGTTCCAGGAAGGTGCTGAGGGACCATCCGGTGAACGCAGCGCGGCGCTCTCGCGGCGAAGTACCGGCCACCATGGTCTGGCTCTTCTGGCCCAGCGGGCAGATACCGGAGATGCCGCCCTTCAGGCAGGTCTGGGGCTTGAGCGCGGCGATGACCTCGGGGGTTGACCTGCTGCGCGGCCTGGCACGGATGGCGGGAATGAGAGTCCTGGAGATCCCAGGCGTGACCGATGGCCTCGACAATGACTACGTCGCCCAGACGGAAGGCGCGCTGGCGGCGCTGGAGGGGCACGACCTGGTTGCAATTCACGTGGAGGCGCCGGACGAGGCGGGCCACGCCGGCTCGGTGGAGCAGAAGGTAGAGGCCATCGAGGCCATTGACCGGGAGATGGTGGGACAGGTCCGCGCCCGGGGCAGGGAGAGATTCCGTGTGCTGCTCGTGCCGGACCACCCCACCCCCATCGAGGTGCAGACCCACGTGGACGACCCGGTGCCGTTCCTGATGTGGGGGCAGGGCCTGAAACCTTCAGGGGTGAGCCGCTTCACTGAGGCTGAGGCCAAGGGTGCCGGCATACTCATCGAGGAGGGCCATACCCTGTTGCGGAGGCTTGTCGCCGGGCAGCTCTCGCTGAGTAGCTGAATAACCTTGAGTCCCGCCTTTTTCTTGTGCTATCATGCCGCAACACCGCAGGACGGAGGGACCATGAAGCTGATAGTCCAGAAGTACGGCGGCAGCTCGGTGGCTGACGCCGAGAAGATGATGAACGTGGCGCGGCGTACGGTGAAGGCGAGGGGGAGGGCCAAGAACAAGGTAGTCGTGGTGGTCTCGGCCATGGGCAAGACCACGGACCAGCTCATCGAGCTGGCCCACAGGATAACGGACGCGCCGGATGCCAGGGAGATGGACGTGCTGCTCTCCACCGGCGAGCTCATCTCCAGCACCCTGCTCACCATGGCGCTGAAGAAGCTGGGAGTGGAGGCCATCAGCCTGAGCGGCGCACAGGCGGGCATCGTGACCGACACCAAGCACCGCCGCGCCAGCATACTGCGCGTGGACCCGAAGAGGATACGGGAGGAGCTGGACAAGGGGAAGGTGGTGATAGTAGCCGGCTTCCAGGGGATGACTGACGCCCTGGACGTGACCACACTGGGCCGCGGCGGGTCGGACACGACTGCCGTCGCCCTGGCGGCGGCGCTGAAAGCCGATAGCTGTGAGATATACACCGACGTCCGTGGCGTCTACACCGCAGACCCGCGGCTGGTGCCTGAAGCGCGGCAGCTAAAGGAGATAGGCTACGAGGAGATGCTGGAGATGGCGTGGTACGGGTCAAAGGTGATGCACTCCCGTGCCGTGGAGTTGGGCTGGCTGCATGGCGTCCCTATCCTGGTGGCGTCGAGCTTCGACGACGCGCCGGGGACTCTAATATGCGGAGGAGCCTCAATGGAAGCGAAGAACAAGGTGAAGGGCATTGCCCATGACCTTAACGTGGCCAAGGTAATGGTGGTGGGGGTCCCCGACCGGCCGGGCATCGCTGCCACACTCTTCGAGCCGCTGACCGAGGCCGGCATCAGCGTGGACACCATCGTGCAGAACTCCAGCATCCAGAAGGTCGCCGACCTCACCTTCACCGTGGCCCGGAGCGACCTCGCCGAGGCCATGCGGCTGGTGCGGCCGGTGGCCAAGAAGCTGGGGGCCAAGGAATGCCTCAGCGATGCCACCCTGGGCAAGGTGAGCATCGTGGGCACAGGGATGCAGAACACCCCGGGCTATGCCTCGAAGATGTTCCGCACCCTGGCCGATAACAAGATCAACATCGAGCTCATCTCCACCTCGGAGATCAGGATAACCTGCATCATCGCTGAGAAGCAGGTGAAGGACGCAGTCAACGCACTGCACCGCGCCTTTGAACTGGAAAAGGGCGAGCTCTAACCAGAGCCCGCCCTTTTTGCCCTGTGGTTAGCAGGTCGGGGGCTTAGACCGCGACTACCTGCTTGACCTCGGGTATCTCCTGCTTCAGTAGGCGCTCGATGCCGTTCTTCAGGGTGAGGGTGGACATCGGGCAGCCACCGCAGGCGCCGGTGAGCTTCACCTTCACCGTACCTTCGGAGAAGTCAATCAGGTCCACGTCCCCGCCGTCTGCCTGCAGGGCGGGGCGGATGCGGTCCAGCACTGCCTGTACCTTCGCCTTCTCCGTCGTCTTCCCGGCCTCGTCCTTCTTGTGCTGTGTCATGTTTCTCCTTCTCTGGCCCGCGCCCTGCGAGCGGGGAGCCCGGTCCTGCGCTTGGGCCTAAGCTATCATAAGCCTACTGGATTGTCAATCGTTCCGGCATCCTATCAATAATAGGGCCAGGCCGGGCCGAGGACAATGACTTTAGTCTTAGTTGGGGACATGGCGACCCTTTCGGCGCAAACCATGGGCCAGGCTGTAGATTGCCGGGATGACAAGCAAGGTCAGCAGCGTAGAGCTGAATAGCCCGCCGATAACCACTACCGCTAGCTCAGCAGCTATGAGGGTGCCTGAGCCCGCGCCTAGAGCCAGCGGGATCATGGCAAAAATCGTGGTCAGCGCCGTCATCAGAATCGGGCGCAGCCTCGTTCGTCCACCCTCGATCAGAGCGTCGTGAGTGCTCACCCCTCCCTTGCGCAGTTGCTCCACCAGGGCGATAAGCACGATGGCGTTGGTGAGGACGATGCCCACCAACATCAGCATGCCCATCATTGCCGATGCACCCAGGGTATGGCCACCTACGAGCAGCCCCAGCATAGCGCCAATGGATGCCAGGGGTAAGCTGACCATGATAATCAGCGGACTGAGTATCGAGCGCATCATAAGCGCCACTATAAGGAAAGCGATCAGTATGGCAGCGACTATGGCGATGCCCATGCGAGAGAAGGTGTCTCCCATCTCCTCCGCTACGCCAGCCATCTTTACCTCCACGCCGGGATGGGGCGGCAGAGCATCGATCTTCTCTTGAACTGCCTGGTTGACTGCCCCCACATTCTTCTCGGTGATTGCGCCCCGGATGCTGGCCGAAAGTGCCTGGTCGGTGCGGCTGATGTGAGTGGGCCTTTCCAGGAGGGCTACGTTTGCCACATCACCCAAAGCCACGGATTGAGGCCAGCCGATTCTCAGTGTTTCAGCCTCCGCAACGCCGCTCAATCCCTGGGCTACCCCCTTGATAAATATGGGATAGCTCTCACCGTCTATATCCGCCGACTTGTTTGGCAGAGTGCTCCCCATCATCAACAAGTAGAACTCTTGCTGCAGTTGCTGCAACTGTGCCGGCGGCAGACCCAAGGCTGCCACCTTGCTCGGGTTGACCCCAATATCAAGCTTGGGCACAACCGTTGTGGTCTCGCTTGTGAGGTTAGCCAATCCCTTTACTCCCTTGAGTTGGCCGACAAGCTGAGTGGTGGTCCTGGCAACATCTTCATTGTTTTTGCCCTGGATTGAGATGTCCAGTCCGGAGCTGGAGAACCCCATTTCGCCCCCACCACCGGACTCCGAGGTAGAAACAACTATGCCTTCACCACCCGCTATCCCATTGCAGGCGAGGCGCAGTGCCTCAGCCTCCTTGTCCATGTCCGCGCCGGGGTCAAGATAGATATTGATTGTGGCGGTGTTGCTGCCACCGCCCATAGCAGTACCTATGGCACCCGACAGTGAGGCCGAAGTGCCAACAGTAGTGTAGTAGTTCTTAATCTCCTTGTTTCCCTTCAGAAGTGCCTCCACCTGGGCCGATGTATCAGCGGTAACCCTGACATCAGTCCCGGGTGGCATCTGTATGCTGACTGTCAGCATCTTCTCGCTCATTCCTGACATGAAGGAGGTGCCGATAACCGGAAGCAGCCCAAGGCTACCTATGAAGAGCACAGCAGCGGCCATCAAAGTAAGGGCTCGATGTCCGAGCGTCCACTTCAGTGTCGGGACGTAGAGCTTCTGGTACCAGGGCTCGACCATCTTTACCCTGGCCTTGCCGCTCACCAGGAAGTTGGATAGAGTTGGCACCACCATTAATGCCACCACCAGCGAAGCGATCATGGCGAAGGTTACCGTCAAGGCGAACGGCATGAACAGTTCACCAACGATGCCGCCGACGAACATCAGGGGCAGGAAGATGGCCACCGTTGCCAGAGTAGCCGATGTAACCGGGGTCGCTACCTCCTTGGCGCCGCCAATGGCAGCTTCCCTGAAGCCCTCGCCCCGCTGAAGACGGCGGTATATGACCTCTACCATGACGATGCTGTCATCGATCAAACGCCCCACTGCTATGGACATAGCACTCAAGGTCAGAAGGTTAATGGTCACCCCGGACAGGCGCATACCCAGAAAAGCGAGCAACATGCTCAACGGGATGGATATGGCCGTGACCAGCGAAGCACGAACCGCCCGGAGGAAGACAAACACCACAAGTATCGCCAGGGCGCCGCCGATCAGAGCCTTTTCCCAGAGTTGACTGATGCTGCCTTCGATGAAATCTGACTGGTCAAACACGGGAGCCAGTTCTACACCGCTCCCGAGGCTTCCCTTTAGCTCCGCCACCTTGGCCGCTACCGCATTTGCCACGTCCACGGTGTTGGCCTTGTCATCCTTCATCACCGTTATACCCAGGCTCGGCTTGCCGTTGGTGCGTGTGATTGCTGCCATCGGTGCCGGCCCACTGACCTCAGCTATGTCTCGAAGGGTGACACTGCCGGTTCCCATAGGCGTATCCTTGATTGCACTCAGGGAATCGTACTTGGGTGCAAGGAGGAACGCTATCTGAGACATAGAGATGCCGTACCTGGTCATCTTCTGAGGGTCAGGGGCGACTACGACCTGCTCCTTCTCGCCACCCTCTGTCTCCACGCTGAGAACGCCCTTGACGCCCTTCAACTGAGGTACGACCTGTGTGTCGGCAATCTCCTTTAGCTGGTCGGGGGGAAGGTTGCCGCTGAGGCTAAGGGTCACCAACGGCATCATGCTCATATTGATGGGGACGATTCGCGGGTTCTCTCCCGCACCGGGATTCATCTTGGAGAGGTTGACTACCTCGGGAGGTAGATTCAGTTTCCCTATGCCTTCGCTGACACTGCTGGTGACATCCTTCATATCGGTGCCGAACTCGAATTCAGCGAAGATAACAGAAAAACCATCTGCCGATGTTGAGGTCAGATGCTTCAGACCTTTGCCTTCCCATCTATCCCAGATGACATTCTCGATGGGCGTGGTAACGTCGTTCACAACCGCATCGGGTG
>JBFMDE010000067.1:0-7360 GCA_040754215.1 Chloroflexota bacterium | reverse complement strand
CTATTCTTCGTTGACCTGGCCCTCAGCGGAGCGGTCCTCGTCGCCCTCATCCTCACCGGGCTTTCTTCGGGAGCAGGGAACATGCTGGCGTGGGCGCCGCGGCCGTTGGCCGCCGTGGTCTACTTCACCATGATAGCCACAGGCTACAGCGTGGTCACCCTTCCCCTGAGCTACTATCGCGGGTTTGCCATGCCCCACCGCTACGGGTTGGTGACTCAGGGGCTGCGGAGTTGGCTGCTCGAGCGGGCCAAGCGAGGCCTGCTGGCGGTGCTGCTGGGAGCAGGCATGGTGGCCTTTGCCTACTGGGCCATGGAGAATTCTCCGGGGGTCTGGTGGCTGCTCACCGGCGCCCTGGCGTTGCTGGTGGCCGTGGCCCTGAACATACTGGCCCCGGTGGCGATACTGCCGCTCTTCTTCAAGGTAGTGCCATTGGACGATGCCGAGATGAGCCAGAGGCTGATGGGCCTGGCACACCGGGCGGGCACGGAGGTCTTCGGGGTGTTCACCATAGACGAGTCCACCAAGGGCACCACTGTCAACGCCATGCTCATAGGGCTGGGCAAGACCCGCCGCATCGTGCTGAGCGACGGCCTGTTCAATAGCTACTCCCCGGATGAGGTCGAGGTCATCATGGCCCATGAACTGGGGCACCACCTACACCATGACGTACCCCGGATAATGCTTTTGCAGTCGGCGCTGGGCCTCGTGGGGTTCTATCTCACACATCTCGTGCTCCGGACCCTGAGCGGCCCCCTGGGGTTCCAGGGCATCTCCGATGTGGCAACGCTGCCCTTGCTCATCCTTACCCTGGGTGCCTTCTTTACCCTGGCAGGACCATTCACCAGCGCCTACATCCGCCGCCTCGAGGGCATCGCCGACGGCTGGGCCTTGAGGCTGACCGGCAACGCCGCGGCCTTCGTCAGAGTGATGACCAAGCTGGCCAACCAGAACCTCTCCGAGGCCGATCCCAGCCGCCTGGCGGAGTTCCTGTTCTACGACCATCCCCCGTACCACAGGCGCGTAGAGATGGCCAGGAGTTTCGGCAGAGGGCAGGGGGGAGGGGCCACACAGTGCTGAACCTGGTGCTGGTGAGACACGGCGAGACGCGATGGAACGAGGAGCGCCGCGTCCAGGGGTCGGGTAGCGACCCTCAGCTCAATCCCACAGGGAGGACGCAGGCGGAGCGCGTGGCGCAGGCACTGAGAGGGAGGATGGTGGATGCCATCTACTCCAGCCCGCTGCAGAGAGCCTGGAATACGGCGCAGGCCGTTGCTGGCCCCCATCGCATCTCGGTGGAGGTTGATATGGGCCTGAGGGAGATAGACGCCGGAGACTTCGAAGGCAGGACGGTAGAGTCATTGGGCGGCGCGTTGAGCCAGTTCCTCATCGTGGGCAGCGGAGGCAGGATGCCAAAGCTGCCGGGGGGCGAGGGCCTGAATGAACTCCAGCTCCGGGCCTGGGCCTCGGTGGAACACATCCTCGGCTCACACCACACCGGGAGAGTGGTGGTGGTGAGCCACTACTTTACCATCCTGAGCATCGTCTGCCGTGCCCTGGGGTTCCCGCTGGCCACGCTGCGCCGCCTGAGGGTGTCCCCCGGCAGCATCAGCGTCGTCGGCTTCACCGAACGCGGACCTATCTTGCTTTCCCTGAACGACACCTGCCACCTGAGTTGAGGCCAAGCCATGGGCAAAGCCGGTCATCCAATGGGGCCCGCTGTATCGCTGGAACACCGGGTGCTGCGTTACATCCAGGACTGTGGCCTGCTCCTCGGTGTGGACAGGCTGCTGGTGGGTGTCTCCGGCGGGCCTGATTCTGTATGTCTGCTGCACCTCCTGGCACGAGCCCGGGAGAGGCTGGGTATCCAGATACATGCCGCACACCTCGACCACGGGTTGCGCGGCGCTGAGTCGGACGCCGACCGCAACTACGTCACGAAGCTGTGCCGGCGACTCCATGTGCCGCTCAGCGTGGAGAAGATGGACGTGGCGGCACGCCGCCGCAAGCACAGCCCGCTGGAGGAGGTCGCGCGCGAGGAGCGCTACTCCTTCTTCGCCCGCGCGGCACAAGCCACAATGGCGGACGCGGTAGCAGTCGGGCACACCGCCGACGACCATCTGGAGACGGTGCTGCTGCACCTGCTCCGCGGCTCCGGGACACGGGGGCTGCGCGGCCTGGAGCCAAGGACAAGGTGGGGAACGGAAGACCTGGGGATTGACGTAGTACGGCCGCTGCTGGAGATGCGCCGGGCAGAGACCGAGGAGTACTGCCGTCTGCTGAGGCTGCGGCCACGGCAGGATGCCAGCAATCTCTCCACCTCCCTGCTACGGAACCGCATCCGTCTGGAGCTGATGCCCCTGCTGAGGCAATACAATCCGAGTGTCGAGGAGGCGCTGGCCCGCACTGCACGCATCGCCCGCGATGACCTTCGGGCCCTCGAGGCCTGGGCCTCGGAGCTGTGGGGCAGCGTCGCGCACCAGGAAGGAGACGCGCTCTACCTGAGCACCCAGAAGCTCCAGACCTGTCCGCCCGGACTGCGGCGCGTCCTGCTACGACGCGCACTGGAGTCGCTCCTGGGTGGCCCTCGTGACATCGAGTTCGCCCACATCGAGTCCCTGATGGAGGCCCTGGGCATGCCAGCGGGGAAGGGCCTCTCCCTGCTCGGCGGCGTGGTTGTCACTGCGGGTTATGGGGAACTGGTGCTGAGCCATGGCCCACCCCCTTGCCCCTTGCCCCCTCTCCAGGGAGAACACCCCCTGCTCGTCCCTGGCGAGACGCTGCTGCCGGACTGGCGCGTCGTGGCCGAGGTCAGGGATACGGCTGACCCCCTGGGACATCAACCGTCTCCAAACCCTCTGGAGACATTTCTGGACTGGGACAAGATAGGCCAGCCGCTCTCGGTAAGGGCCCGCCTGCCCGGAGACCGCTTCCAGCCCCTGGGCATGGCTGAGCCCAAGAAGCTACAGGACTTCATGGTGGACGCCCGCATCCCCCGTTCCTGGCGGGATGGCATCCCGCTGGTCTGCTCGCCTGAGCATATCCTCTGGGTGGTGGGCTGGCGGCTGGACGAGAGGGCCCGGGTGAGCAGAGGCACCAGGCGCGTCCTGAGGCTGCAGTTTGAGCGGGTTTGACTTGACACCGACGGCCAGCGCGTGCTAACTTTTAGGTTGCCGTGCCTCTCTCCAGGCACATGACACATACATAACAGGCAGGGGTGTCCCACGTGAGAAAGATACTCAAGGACAGCATCGTTATTGGCTTTCTGGACGAGGCGAACAAGATAACCTCGAAAGACAGCTTCCTGCTGGGGCTGAACCAGAGCGGCGTACCGCTGTGCACCGCAGTGGGCAAGCGAGGCAAGGTGCTCAGCGTGAGCGTAGACCAGAAGAAGAGGGTGTTCCCGGGCTCACCGGACTACGTCATCTCCCTGAAACGCTATCTCGAGGAGCACGGATACACGCTGCAGTTGATGGGCGACATGCTTTAGTCTCTGGCGCCTCCTCTCCCCTGCCCCCTCTCTCCTTACTCAGGGGAGAGGGGATGTTTTTTTCAGGCAATTCTCTCCAGAAAGGACGAGCGGCATGACCACCAGAACTGTTCAGGAGATAAACGAGAAGATCGCAAAGGGCCAGGCGGTAGTCGTCACCGCAGAGGAGGTGATCGGCATCGTCAAGAAGAAGGGCGTGGCCAGGGCTGCCAAAGAGATAGACGTGGTCACCACCGGCACCTTCGGCCCGATGTGCTCCTCGGGTGCCTTCCTCAATGTAGGGCACTCCAAGCCGCGGATAAAGCTCGGCGGCGGCAGGGTGTACCTCAACGACGTCCCGGCCTACACCGGCCTTGCAGCGGTTGACCTCTACATCGGTGCCACCGCGCTTCCCGACGACGACCCCAGGAACCGCAGCTACCCCGGTGAATTCAACTACGGCGGCGGGCATGTTATCGAGGACCTGGTCGCGGGCAAGGACATCCGTCTCATAGCCTACGCCTATGGCACCGACTGCTACCCCCGCAAGAGGATTGAGACCTGGATCAACATCCGGACCATCAACGAGGCCACCTTGTTCAACATCAGGAACGCCTACCAGAACTACAACGTCGCGGTCAACCTGGGGGACCGCACCATATATACCTACATGGGGATGCTGAAACCGCACGTCGGCAACGCCAACTACAGTTCCGCAGGGCAGCTCTCTCCGCTGCTGAACGACCCTCACTACAAGACGGTCGGCATAGGGACGCGCATATTCCTCGGAGGCGGTATCGGCTACGTCGCGTGGCACGGCACCCAGCACAACCCCGGGGCGCTGCGGGGCGATAACGGCGTCCCCAAGCGGGGTGCTGGTACTCTGGCGGTTATCGGGGACCTGAAGCAGATGAAGCCCCAGTGGCTGGTGGGGACGAGGTTCCTGGGCTACGGGGGCACCCTGACCGTGGGCATCGGGGTGCCGATTCCCATCCTCTCCGAGGAGATACTGCGCTACACAGCGGTGAGTGACGACCAGATATTCGCCCCGGTCGTAGACTACTCGCGGGCCTATCCTGAAAGGGAGCCGGAGGTGTTGACAGAGGTGAGCTACGCCGAGCTCAAGGGCGGGCACATCAAGGTGCTGGGGAAGGACGTGCCTACCGCCTCGCTCTCGAGCTACTACAAGGCCGCCGAGATTGCCGGCACGCTGAAGGACTGGATCAGGCGCGGCCAGTTCCTGCTCACTCAGCCGGTAGCACCCCTCCCCGGCGTGGAAGCCGGCATCACCTTCAAGGCCCTGGAGGAGCGCTCTCTGTAGTTACCCCAGCGCAGTCAGGGCAGGACGGAACGGCCACAAGGACTCATATCATTAAGGAAGGTGGAGCGGTCAGATGAACGTATCTAAGAAGATAGTATTGAGATTTCCTCCCGACCTGGTGGGCAAGGCCATAATCTACCATCTGGTCAAGGACTACGGCCTGGAGTTCAACATGCTCAAGGCCTCGGTGACGCCCAAGCAGGAAGGCGTGCTGGTCATGGAACTGAGCGGCGAACAGAAGAAGTACGATGACGCCCTCCACTTTCTGAACCAAACGGGCGTGGGGGTCGAACCTCTGGTGAACGACGTGGCCCGCCTGGAGGCCCGGTGCACGCACTGCGGCGCCTGCGTGACCATCTGCCCGGTAGATGCCTTTGTCGTCGAGGCACCGACCCGCAGGGTTGACTTCCTGAAGGATGCATGCATCGCCTGTGGACTTTGCCTCAACACCTGCCCGGTGAGGGCAATGGAAGTGCGATTGTAGCCGTGGCGTACCAGCCGAGGAGCTACAGGGGTTGGGTTGAGCGCGGCGACCTGGTCTCCTTCTCAGTCACAGTCAAGGAGACAGACCTCCTGGTCAGGGCCAGAAGCGACCTCTCGCCACAGGCCGTGGAGACAGTCAACGAGTGTCGCTCTGCCCTGGAAGGCTACATCAAGGAGCACCCCCAATTCCTCTATACGCTGGAACCGCTGCGCGTGGCCGACGATGCTCCGGCCCTGGTCAAGGAGATGGCTCTGGCGGCAGAGGAGTCCGGCGTCGGACCCATGGCCGCCGTGGCCGGGGCCATAGCCGAAGCAGTGGGGAGGAGACTGCTGGAACTCTCCGACGAGGTGATCGTGGAGAACGGCGGGGACATCTTCATCAGCTCGCAGTGCCGGAGGCGAATCGCCCTCTATGCCGGGGAATCGCCGCTCAGCGGCAGGGTTGCCTTCGAGGTGCAGCCAGAGCAGACCCCCCTCGGCGTCTGCACCTCCTCGGGCACGGTGGGGCACTCGCTAAGCTTCGGCCTGGCGGACGCCGTGGTCTGCTTTTCCCCATCCACAGCCCTGGCCGATGCCGCGGCCACAGCCATCGCCAACCGGGTGCTCTCGACAGAGGACATACACAAGGCCATAGAGTTCGCCCAAGGCATCCCTCGCCTGAGCGGCGTGGCCATAATCAAGGGCGATGCGCTGGGTCTCTGGGGAAAGCTCACCATAGCCTCCGTGGATGGCATCACGGGGTGAGTCGACGGCGGCCTTTCCACTTAGGGAGACGATACCTAAAACTCTTCGGAGTTCCACAAACTGTCCGGGTAGAGTCTTTTCAATAACCTTCCCGTGGGAACGAGGTTAGAGCTAGCTTAAGGTCTATTTCGTAATTCTTTTGACCATTTAGCTATCTTTTTCCACTTCAGCTTTTCATACAAACGCGTACTACTCTCTTCCCTTGATGCCAGGTAATTTAACTCATTTTGTAGCTTCTGATAACTTTCCAGTCTTGCTGGGTTCAAATCGCCGCGGTCGATGGCCTCTCTTACGGCACAACCTGATTCTACGTTGTGACTACAATCGCTGAAGCGGCAGCTTCTAGCTAGAACCTCGATGTCGTGAAAGGTTCCCTGGAGATCTTCTTCTCCAGCCCACAACTGGATCTCTCTCATACCAGGTGTATCGATTACTATGCCTCCACCAGGAAGAAGAATCAACTCACGTTTGGTAGTAGTATGTCGACCCATACGGTCATCTTCGCGAACCTCTCCAGTCACCTGCTTCTCCACGCCAAGTAAAGCATTTATGAGAGCAGACTTGCCAACCCCTGAAGAGCCTAAAAAGGCGACTGTATTTCCTTTAGTCAAGTAACTCCTTAGCGTATCCAACCCAATCCGCTCCTTAGCACTTACAAGGTAAATGGATATGCCTGGCGCAATATCCTCGACACTTCTGATATAGAGATTAGCATCCGGGCACAGGTCAACCTTATTAAGAACAATAACAGGGGTAGCTCCACTGCTCCAAGCAAGGGTAAGGTATCGCTCAATCCTTCTAAGGTTGAGATTTCTACCGCCATCCAGACCACTGACGATGAAAACTGTATCTACATTGGTGGAGACAATCTGTTCTTCGGTGCGATCGCCAGCGACCTTCCTGGAAAACTTGCTCTTTCTCGGTAATACGGCGTGGATCACTCCCTTCTGCTCACTGAGTAGCGGTTTAATAACTACCCAATCGCCAACAGCTGGATACTGTTTTTCTCCTCCAGCACGGTATCGCATTCTGCCCGAAATCTTGGCAGATAATTCGCCGTGTTGGCAGTATATTTGAAAAGAGCCCCTGGATTCAGAAATAACCCGGGCAGGCACCGAACCTGGGATTTTCAATATTTGGTATTGCTTCTGAAAAAATGAATTCCAACCAAGGTCCTCTAGACTGGTTGGCTGAGAATATTCATTCGCATTTATATTCATCATTTTCTCCTATTTTTCGAAAGTAAGTTAAGTAATAGAATTCAGTCAATAAAAAAGCCGCGGATTACACCTCGCGGCTACCCTGACTTGCTTTCTATTTAGGAGAGTAACAAAAAGCCGTTCCCG
>JBFMDE010000066.1:0-7381 GCA_040754215.1 Chloroflexota bacterium | reverse complement strand
GCCACGGTCACACCCGAAGCCCAGCCCATCGAACCTCAGTTGCTCAAGTTCGAGAAGAAGGTAGAGGCCGGGGCCGAGTTCTTCCAGACCCAGGCCATCTACGACCTGGACAACTTCACCCGCTTCATGAAGCATGCCCGCCAGTTCCCGGTCAAGATACTGGCCGGGATAGTGCTGCTCACCTCCGCCCGCATGGCGAAGTACATGACGGAGAACGTCCCCGGCATCTTCGTGCCGCAGCACCTCATTGACGAACTTGCGGCCGCGCCAAAGGGTGGAGCACTCAACAAAGGCATCGAGGTCGCAGGCAGGATGATAGCTGCCCTGAAGAAGGACTCCCTCTGCGACGGCGTCCATGTCATGGCCATAGGCAGGGAGGAAGTGGTGCCCGACATCCTGGCCGCCGCAGGTCTCTGAGCACCAGGCGTAGTGCCGCTGTCGCACTGTCCACGTGCAATCAGGCATGTCACCACAGCGCTACCCGCCCCGGGCACAGGGTGATACAATCACCCGTCGAGCCACCAGAATCCAGACCTGTAGAATCCACGAAAGGAGAGCTATGGGAACGAGCACCGGACCAGCAAGCCATCCGCTAGTGGTCATCACCAGAAAGGAGAGTGTTGTCACCATCACCCTTAACCGCCCTGAGAAGCTCAACGCCCTGAGCAAAGACCTGTTCGAGGCCCTGGTAGAAGCCCTTCGAGAGGTGGCCCAGGACAGCGCAGTCCGGGCGGTAGTCATCACCGGCGCCGGCAGGTCGTTCAGCGCCGGGGCGGATGTCGCCGGTGACATCGCCAGGTTCCGCGAAATGGGCGCCACGGAGTTCACCACCTATGTAGACCGCGCCTTCGAGCCATACCGCCTGGCATACAACATGGGGAAGCCGGTCATCGCAGCCATGAACGGGCACGCCCTCGGTGCGGGCTTCGACCTAGCCCTCTCATGCGACATCCGCATCGCTGCCGAAGATGCCAAAATGGGGGCACTGTTCGTGAGGATGGGACTCTCCCCGGAGATGAGCGTCTACATGATGCCCCGCCTGGTCGGGATGGGCAAGGCCAAGCTCCTGGCGTTCACCGGGGACATGGTCACCGCCCAGGAGGCGGAGCGCATGGGCCTGGTGGATATGGTGGTGCCAGCGGACAGGCTCATGCCCGAGGCCGAGAAGCTGGCCCGGAGGCTGGCCCAGGGGCCGGCAGCCATCCCGGCGATCAAGAAGGCCATCAACGAGTCACAGAAGATGACGGCGGAGTCGCTGCTGGACTACATCGTGCAACTGCAATACCACCTGGCCCAGACCGAAGACCACCGGGAGGCGGTGACCGCCTTCCTGGAGAAACGCACGCCGTCCTTCAAATGGAAGTGATGAACTCACACTGGCGCTGTCAACTGCCACAAGAGGCACCCCCTGTTGAGGCGAGAACATGAAATACGACGAGGGCCAAATAGAGAAACTGTATCAAGAGAACTTGTCCGGTGCTCGATATCTCCTTGCCTCTTTACCAGTTGCAGAAGGAAGGAAACCGACTGCAAAGGAACTGAGTGGGTGGGTCTATGAGCAGACGATTCGTTACTGCCTTTCGCAAGAATCTGAGGCATTGGGGATACCTCTCATCATTACAGAACAAGTGCCACTCCGCGGCAGGGCCAAGATTGACTTGCTGATAGGGAGGGTGGCTGTTGAAATAAAGGTGCTTGGCTCGTTCGGTGATGATGCAAGGAAATACAAGGGGTATCGAGCTATGGTGGAGGAGAAGGGATGGGCCTATTGTTACTTGACGCGTTGCGAGACATACCAGCCCTATCGTACTGCAATAGAATCAGTCTTTGGCAGAGAACGAGCCTTCTTCTTGGATACACAAGGAGACTGGGAGCGATTCGTGAGAGAGGTTCTAACGAACGATGAGATAACAACATAATAAAGAGCTCGTCAAAGGACTAGTGGTTTCGGAGCCTAGCTGCTGGATAAGTGAGGGAGGTTCTTCGTCGGCAGCCAAGGATACGAAGGGGCAGTGCTCCGCAGCGGCAGAGCCTTCTCTGAATTAGAGTCCGCCTCCAACCCGTCTGGCAATGCCCTCATTACAGGCCTTTGTAGGTATCTTCCCTCCGCCTGGCAACACGCACCACGGTCACCAACCTCGCCTCATCATCTATGGCGTAGACCACCCGGTACCTCCCTACCCTAACACGCCACAAGCCGGAGCCAGCCAGCTTCTTCACCCTCAAAGGTCTGGGATTACCCGCCAGGTCAGTGATGGCCCTGGCAACCTTTTCATAGCCACCGCCGGACAGGGCATCTAACTGCTTCTGGGCAGCCTGCCTAAGCCGGACCTCATAGCTCACCCCGGCGCTCCCGCTCCTGCCTGCTGCGCTGATACTCCTCCCAAGTCACGGTGCCTTCGACATCGGAGAGTGCCTTCAGCCCCTCCCGGATGTCCTCCTCATCCTCCAGTATCTCCACCGCCGCCTCCCGGAGTAGTCCGGCCATGGAGGTCCGTCTCTCAAAGGCGATGCGCCGCAAATGTTCATGCTGCTCCGGAGTCAGGAAAATCGTCGTCCGTCTCAGGTTCGTCGTCATTCTGCCACCTCTAACAAAGACTAACATACGTGCATCTATATGTCAATATGTCGTGCTGTCCACTAACCCAGGGCAGTTCCCGACAATTCTTCACCCCTCCACCGCGCTCTCGATAACCTCGATGCGGAGGGGCCTGCCCCCGGGGCCGAGCTCCACCGCCACCATGTCAATCCTCCAGTCGGCGGGCGGGCCGCGGTGGCCCTGGAGATAGCTCAGTGCGGCAGTCACCAGCTTGCCCTTCTTGGCCGCCGTGACCGACTCCTCCGGGCTGCCGAAGCCGCCACCGGTCTTGGTGCGCACCTCGACGAACACCAGGCAGTCCCCCTGTCGCGCCACGATGTCTATCTCGCCCTCGCGGCAGCGGTAGTTGCGCTCCAGTATGCGGTAGCCGCGCTTCTTGAGGAGGTCGGCGGCGAGCTTCTCGCCCAGGGCGCCCAACTGCTTACGGTCCATCTGGCCCTCTCACACCAGCGCCGACAGCCGGCGCACCGGAGCGAACGACCGCCGGTGGATGGGGCTGGCCCCGAGTGACTGCAGGCAGGAGAGATGCTCCCTGGTGCCATACCCTTTGTGCGCCGCCAGGCCGTAGCCAGGGTACTGCCCATCCAACTCCACCATGACCCGGTCGCGGGTCACCTTGGCCACTATCGAGGCGCAGGCGATGGAGAGGCACAGCCTGTCTCCACGGACTATGCCCTTCTGCGGCAGCCGCACCTGCGGCAGCCTCATGCCGTCAATGAGCAGGAACTGCGGCGACAGGGACATCCGCTCCAGCGCCAGGCGCATCGCCAGTCGCGTCGCCCGCAGGATGCCGCGACCGTCAATGTCCTCCACAGGCACCAGGGCAACGCCGACCGACACCGCCTGCTCCAGGATCAAGGGGAAGAGGTCCTCCCTCTGCTTCGGAGTCAGCAGCTTGCTGTCGCGCACGCCTCTGAACCAGGGCAGGTCCCTTTCCAGCGGCAGGACAACGGCGGCGGCGGCCACCGGCCCCGCCAGCGCCCCCCGCCCCACCTCATCCACCCCCGCTACCAGGCTATACCCCTGCGCCAGAAGCCCGCGCTCTTCCTCCAGCGTGGGCGGCAGGCCTTTCACCATCGCTGTCCGACCTCTCGATTATGCCCCCTCCCAGCACCTCCTCCCCAAGATAGAATACCACCGCCTGCCCCGGCGTCACCGCCCGCTGCGGCTCGACGAAGCGCACACCGACCCCACCGTTTTCCTGCGATACCACCGCCGCGGCACCCGGGGAGCGGTACCGTATCCTGGCGGCAACCTCCAGCGGCATGTCCGGCACACGCCCCCCCACCCACCTCACGTTGCACGCCAGCAGCGACCGGCTGTAGAGCTCTTCCTCTGGACCAACGACCAGACGGTTGTTCTGAACATCCATCCCCACGACATAAAACCGGCGGCCCAGGCTCAGCCCCAGCCCCTGGCGCTGGCCGATGGTGTACCCGGCCAGGCCCTGGTGCCGCCCCAGCACCCTGCCCTCGCGGTCCACTATGTCGCCGGGAGACCGCGGAAAACGCGCCGCTATGAAGGGACGGTAGTCGCCATCGGCGACAAAACACACCTCGACGCTGTCCGCCTTCTTAGCCACAGGCAACCCGATTTCGGACGCGATGCGCCGCACCTCCTCCTTCGTCCGCTCGCCCACGGGGAAGAGCAGGCGGGCCAGCTCCGCCTGGCCCAGCATGTACAGGAAGTACGACTGGTCCTTGCCGGCATCCACGCCCTTGAGCAACCTGCAGCCATCGGGGCTGCGCTCGATGCGAGCGTAGTGGCCGGTAGCGAGGTACTCCGCGTCCAGCGCCAGCGCCCTTTGCAACAACAGGCGGAACTTCAGGTGCTCGTTGCAGGCAAGGCAGGGGTTGGGCGTACGCCCGCGGAGGTACTCGCGGCAGAAGTAGTCCACCACACAGGCCTGGAACTCCTGCTCGAGGTTGAGCACGTAGAAGGGAATGCCCAGCAGGCGGCAGACGTCCTCGGCATCATGGACATCCTCCACGCTGCAGCAGTGACGGCTCTGTGCCCCCTTGCCCTGCCTCTCCTCGCACCACAGGTGCATGTGGAGGCCGACCACCTCGCAGCCCGCCTTCCGCAGTAACCACGCGGCGACCGAGGAGTCCACGCCGCCGCTCATGGCTACCATGACTCTCTGTGACAACTACACCACACCCTTCTGGCGCAGGGCTGACAGTTGTGAGGCGCTCAGGCCGAGGAGGCCGCAGTACACCTCCTCGTTATGCTCCCCGAGCAGCGGAGCACGACGCCCTATGCCACCCGGCGTACCGGAGAGCTTGGGGACTACCCCGGGCATGGGCACCGGCCCGACGCCGGGGAAATCCACCTCCAGCAGCATCTCCCGCGCCTGCATCTGGGGGTCGGCCATCATCTCCGGTATGGAGTTCACCCTGCCGCACGGCACCCGCGCCTTATTCAGCGTCCGTACCACCTCCTCCGCAGTCCGCTCGGACATCCAGGCGCCTATGACGGGTAAGATGAGGTGACGGTTGCGGTACCTGGCCATATCGTCCTTGAACCTCTCGTCCCCCACCCATTCCTCCCTCCCCAGCACCCTGCACAGGCGCCGCCACAGGCCCTCGCCGACGATGGACAGCATCACCCAGCCGTCCCGTGCTTGAAAGGCATCCGTCAGGCAATAGAAGCTCTGGTTGCCCTGCTGCTGGCGCACCCAGCCGAGGAGTTTGTATTCCGCAGCCACCCCCGCCGCGTTCACGAAGGACAGCGCGGTATCCAGCATCGCCACATCCACCAGCTGCCCCCGTCCGGTCTTCTGCCGGTGGTACAGTGCAAACATCGTCCCCAGCGCGGCATAGATCCCGGTGCTCACGTCCACCATCAGGGGCCCTGACCGCGTCGGCGGGTTGCCGGGAAACCCGGTGTAGCTCATGGCCCCGGACATCCCCTGGGCCACAGCATCGAAACAGACCCTTTGAGCGTAGGGGCCATTCTGGCCAAAGCCGGTGACCGCAGTCACGATGATGGCAGGGTTCAAGCGGGCCAGGCGCTCGTACTCCAGGAGGTCGGACTCCGGGCTGCCCGGGGTATAGTTGTGGACCACCACATCCGACCTCGACACCAGCTTCCCCAGCAGCTCCCTGCCCTCCTCGCTCTGGATGTCCAGGGTGATGCCCTTCTTGTTGCGGGCCACTACGATGCCGTAGGGAAGGCTCTCTCCACTCGGAGCAAAGGGGCCCAACCCCCTGTCATCCGCTCCACCGGGCCTCTCCACCCTGACCACCTCGGCCCCCATGTCGGCCAGCAACATGGTGGCATAGGGCCCGGTGAGGAAACGGGAGAAATCGAGGACCCTGATGCCTTCGAGGACTGTAGCCATAAAGTATGTTACAACCGCCCTGCACGCTGAACGAAACCAATATTAGCACAAGCCTGAAGGGGGTGGAAGGGGGACGTACAGGGCCTTGACGTGTCAGAGAAGTTGGTATAGTATCAGCACCAAGCCGCTGCACAGCGGAATCGCCGCCAGGCTGCAGGGCACCTGTCTCGGTCTTCACCGGGTGCTGCCACACGGCGGCAAACTGATTTACACAGGAGGAGGGGCTTATGTATATCCGCGACGTGATGACCACCAATGTAGTCACCATCTCCAGCGACACCTCCCTGGCCGACGCCAGAAGGATAATGGACGCCCACCACATCAGGCGCATACCCGTGGTGGACAAGAGGAAGCTGGTGGGCGTGGTGAACAAGGAGGCCCTTGACAGGGCCGGCCCATCGCAGCTGACCACCTTCAGCGTGCACGAGCTCAGCTACCTGATGAGCAAGATCACCGTCAAGCAGGTCATGACCAAGGACCCGGTGACCATCTCGCCCGATGCTACGGTGGAGGAGGGAGTGGCGCTGGCCCAGAGTCACAAGGTGGGCGCGCTGCTCGTGGTGGAGGACGGCTGCCTCATCGGGATAGCCACCACCAACGACTTCTTCTACAAGCTGCTGAACCCCATACTTGGCATCGGCCAGCCGGGCGCCAGGATAGCCATCCGTAAGTGCCCCGATATCAGCAACATCAAGAAGGCCCTGGATGTCATGGCCAAGCTCGGCACGGGGGTAGTTAACTGCTTCACCATGGCCAACCCTGACACCGGTGAGAAGGACTTCGTCTTCCACCTGACCACCGAGGACCCGAGCGCCCTGATTGCAGAGCTACGGAACCACGGCTACGAGGTCGAGCAGAGGGCGCGGTAAGGGCCGGGACGCCTTCGGCGTCTCCCAGGACACGTGCCTGTAGCTTGAAGGCCAATGGTATTGAAGCCCGCAGGACTCGGGCGAAAGCCTTTGGGTAAGCGGGCTTCACTTTTGCCCGCCGGACGGACAGGGTGACACAGGGAGCAACACACCTGTAACAGCCATGAAGACCCCGCGTTTGAACTTCTTTGTCACCCTCATCGGCTTCCTCGATACTCACCTGCTGATACCGGTGCTGGCCCTCTATGCCGCTGCCCTGAGCGCCGGACCGACCGCCGTCGGCCTCATCGTGGGCCTCTACTCCGTGACCAACACCATTGCCAACATCCTCGGCGGCCGGCTGGTGGACAGGTTCGGCTACAAGGGCCCGCTGCTCGGCGGCCTTGCCGGGGACGCGTTGGCCATGTTCGGGTACTCCCTCTCCCAGGCACCCTGGCACCTGGCCCTAGTACGGCTTTTCCACGGGGCCAGCGGCGGCCTGGTCGGGCCGGCAACCATGTCGGTCGTAGCCAGGGACTCTTCACCTCCACGCAGGGGCAGGGCCATGGGCTTCTACGGCATGGCCATAGC
>JBFMDE010000065.1:0-7489 GCA_040754215.1 Chloroflexota bacterium | reverse complement strand
GACAGCCCCGACCTATCGGGGCTGAGGGTGCTATTGACCCCAGTATAGCGCAAGCAGCCAGCGGCCGCCAACGGCGAGGCACCTAAGGTCAACGGTTGATTCTGATAGGGCATCCCGACAGGTCGGGTTGGGAAACCCGACCTACAGATTGAATCACTCCAAGCCCCCGATAGATTGCCATGAGACCTCGTGGTAGAATATGGCCCGAACCACCGGTGCCAGACGGGCACCGGAGAAGAGAGGCCGTTTGTCAGTGTTAAAGGCGCCGCGGGGCACCAGCGACATCCTGCCCGAAGAGCAGCACTACTGGCAGTTCGTCGAGCGAAAGGCAGCCGCCCTGTGCCAGCTCTATGGCTACGAGCGCATCGAGACCCCGGTCTTTGAGGATGCTGCCCTTTTCAGCCGCAGCATGGGCGACGGCACGGACATCGTGGACAAGGAGATGTACCTGTTCAAGGACAGGGGCAATAACGCCCTGGCACTGCGGCCCGAGGGCACTGCCCCGGTGTGCCGCGCCTACCTGGAGCACGGTATGCACAACCGGCCCCAGCCGGTGAAGCTCTACTACCTGATAACGGCCTTCCGCTACGAGCGGCCACAGGCAGGGCGCTACCGCCAGCACCACCAGTTCGGCTTCGAGGCCATCGGCAGCGACGACCCGGCCCTGGACGCCGAGGTCATGGAGATGGCCTGGCAGTTCTACGGCTCAATGGACATGGGCGAGCTCTCCTTGCTCATCAATAGCATCGGCTGCCGCCAGTGCCGCCCGGACTACGTGCAGGCGCTGAGGGGATACTACTCCGGCCTCTCCGCTCAACCATGTCCCGATTGCCAGGTACGCCTGAAACATAACCCGCTGCGCCTGCTGGACTGCAAGGATCAGTCTTGCCAGTCCCTGGCTGAAGGTGCGCCCCGCAGTGCGGACCACCTGTGTCCTGCCTGCGCTGCCCACTTTCAGGCGGTGCAGGCATACCTCGACCTGCTGGAGTTATCCTTCCAGGTCAACCATCGCCTGGTGCGAGGCCTGGACTACTACACCCGAACGGTGTTCGAGGTGCAGCCTGCGGCCGAGGGCGCCCAGAGCACCCTGGGCGGCGGCGGCCGCTACGACGGCCTCATCGAGGAGCTGGGCGGCAGGCCTACACCAGGGATAGGCTTCGCCACCGGCCTGGAGCGCATCATCCTGAACCTGAAGCAGGGCACCACTCCCTTGCCACCCCCGGAACGGCCCCTGGTCTATATCGCCGCCATCGGGCCAGAGGCCAAGCGCCAGGCAGTCAGGTTGGCCTCCCGACTGCGCCGCTCCAGCTTGCCAGCGCTCACCATCTACGGGGAGCGGAGCCTGAAGGCCCAGTTGAAGCAGGTACACTCCCTGGGCATCCCCTACGCCGCCATCATCGGCGAGGAGGAGCTGAAGGGTGGCACGGTGCTGCTGCGCGACATGGTCAACTCAGAGCAGAAGCCCGTCCCCCTGGAATCCCTGCCACACCACCTCCGCACCCTGGCCCCGCAAGCCTGACGCCCTCCCCCGGTTTACAACAATCCGTTGTGGCTGGGCTGCACATTTGTCGCAGATATGGTATAATGGGCCGACTCTCAGAGGAGCTCTAACGGCATGGGACTGGAACGTCCGGTTACGGAGAAGGTCAGCACCAGCAGCTACACTGCTGAGGACATAGTGGTGCTCGACGGCCTGGCGGCCGTGCGCCGGCGCCCTGGCATGTACATCGGGAGCACCGACGAGCGGGGCCTGCACCACCTCGTCTACGAGATAGTCTACAACAGCATAGACGAGGCCATGGCCGGATTCTGCAACAGGATCAGGATAGCCCTGAACAAGGATGGCTCGGTTACGGTTACCGATGACGGCAGGGGTATTCCGGTAGACGTACACCCCGCAACCAAGAAGTCGGCGCTGGAGACGGTGATGACCGTCCTGCACGCCGGGGCCAAGTTCTCCCACCACGCCTACCGGGTTTCCAGCGGCCTTCATGGCGTGGGCGCCTCGGTGGTGAACGCCCTGAGCGCCAAGATGTCCGTAGAGGTCAGGCGTGAAGGGAAGGTGTACCTGCAGGCCTACCAGCGAGGCCATCCCCTCGGCCCGCTGGTAATGGAGGGCGAGGCCAGGGACAGCGGCACCACCGTCACCTTCCTGCCCGACCCTGAGGTCTTCAGCGACACCCGGTTCGACTTCGACACCCTGCGGGAGAGGCTGCGAGAGCTGGCCTTCCTCAACAAGGGCGTGGAGATACACCTGGTAGACCAGCGCTCCGACCAGGAGACGACCTTCTACTTCGAGGGCGGCATCAGCAGCTATGTCGCCCGGCTTAACAAGCACAACGGCGTCCTGCACTCCCCGCCGATATACCTGAGCAAGAACGTGGAAACCAGCATTGTAGAGGCGGCGCTACAATACAACGATAGCTACAGCGAATCGGTGGTGAGCTTTGCCAACTGCGTGAACACCACAGATGGAGGCACCCATCTTACCGGCTTCCGCTCGGCCCTGACCCGGGTACTCAACGACTATGCCCGCAAGAAGCAACTGCTCAAGGAGGATACGCCTAACTTCACTGGAGACGACGTCCGGGAGGGGCTGACCGCCGCCATAAGCGTCAAGCTGCCCGAACCACAGTTCGAGGGGCAGACCAAGGCGAAGCTGGGGAACCTGGAGGTCAAGAGCCACGTAGAGACCGCCGTGGCGGATGGCCTGGCCGTCTACCTGGACGAACATCCTGAAGAGTCCAAGGCCATAATAAACAAGTGCGCCACCGCCGCCAGGGCCAGGGAGGCGGCGCGCAAGGCACGCGAACTCATCCTCAAGAAAGGCAGCATCGAGACCGGCGCGCTCCCCGGGAAGCTCGCCGACTGCTCTGACAAGGACCCGTCCCGTTGCGAGCTGTACCTGGTGGAGGGCGACTCCGCCGGCGGCTCAGCCAAACAGGGCCGGGACCGCAGCTTCCAGGCCATCCTGCCGTTACGCGGCAAGATATTGAATGTGGAAAAGGCGGGGGCAGGGAACGGCGAGGCTCGCGAGCTGGACCTGGCCCGAATACTGAAGCACGACGAGATCCGCGCCATATTCATTGCCCTGGGCATGGGATTCAACGAACATGCCGACCTCGGTCGCCTGCGCTATCACAGCGTGATAATCATGACTGATGCTGACGTGGACGGGGCACACATTCGCACTCTCCTGCTGACCCTCTTTTTCCGCTACATGCGTGAGCTCATCGAGCAGGGCCACCTCTACATCGCCCAACCACCCCTCTACCGCGTCAAGTGGGGCAAGAACGAGCGCTGGGTCTACTCCGACAAGCAGAAAGAGGAGCTGCTGAAGCGGGTCGGCGAGGGGAAGAGGGTGGAGGTCCAGCGCTACAAGGGGCTGGGAGAGATGAGCCCGGAGCAGCTCTGGCAGACAACGATGAACCCCGAGACGCGCACCATGCTTCAGGTCAGCATTGAGGATGCGCTCAAGGCGGAGCAGGCATTCAAGGAACTCATGGGCGGCGATGTCGAGCCCCGGAAGAAGTTCATCCAGGCCTACGCCCTGAGCGTCAGAAACCTGGACGTATAGACCCCATCACCGCTCCCTCCGGTACAGGCCGTGTCCCACGATGTACCGCTCCACAGCCTCCGGGACGAGGTAGCGAATGGAAATCCCCCTGGCTATGCGCTCCCGGATGTCGGTCGAGCTTATCCCGATGAGAGGCCTGTCCAGCAGAGTTATGCGCCCTGACGACCCGGGGAAGGCCCGCTCCAGCTCCCCGAGGTCAGGGGGGAGAGAGCCAGGCCGGGGGATGCCCACCAGATGGCATAGCTCCAACACCCGCGCCGGCTCCTTCCAGTTGCCTATAGCAGCCAGGCTGTCCCAGCCCAGGATAAGGTATATCTCCTGCCCCGTGCCCAGCTCGCGCCGCAGGGCATCCAGGGTATCCACCGTATAGCTCGGGCCCGGCCTGTTGACCTCGATGGGAGAGGCCTCGAAATAGGGATTGGAGGAGACAGCGAGGCGCACCATCTCCAGGCGGTGCTCGGCCGAGGCCACGCTGCGGCCACCCTTGAAGTAGGGCTGCCCCGCGGGGATGAAGATGACCCTGGACAGCCCCAGCCCCACCCTGGCCTCCTCGGCCATGATGAGGTGGGCGATGTGCACCGGGTCGAAGCTGCCTCCGAGCACCCCTACCTTACTCAACGCTTCAACCCTTCTTCCTCGGCCTCGGACGGAAAACAACGACCTCTTCCTGAACTGAGGACTCCGCCTCCGAGCGCCTGGCACCCTCCTCTGCCTTCGCAGCGGCGAGGGCGAGCAACTCCGGCACCCCCTGCCCTGTCTGAGCAGAGATGAAGCACACAGGAACGCCCAGCTTCTGGAAGTGCTCCCTCAGTTGCGACAGCCTTGCCTGCACTGAGGGCAGGTCCACCTTATTGACTGCGACCATCTGGGGCCTGTGCAGCAGACCTTCATCGTAAAGAGAGACTTCATCCCTGACCGCGACGTAGTCCGAGACAGGGTCCGCAGTATCCCCAGCCAGCACAAAGAGCAGCGCCCGGGCCCGCTTCGCATGACGGAGGAACCCGTTGCCCAACCCACGCCCAAGACTAGCACCAGGCACCAGACCCGGAAGCTCCATCAGCACGATCCTCTCCATCCCCAGGTCCACAGCCCCCAGCACGGGTTGCCGGGTAGTGAAGGGATACTCAGCCACCGTCACGGGAGCCCGCGATACCCTCCCCAGCAACAGGGACTTGCCGGAGCTTGGCGGTCCGACCAGCACCACGTCCGCCATAAGCCTGAGCTCGAGTTCCAGACGGCGCTGCTCTCCCTCATGTCCCTCCTCAGCCTCGGTAGGCACCTGATGGTGAGGTGTGGCGAAGTGAGCATTGCCTCGGCCACCCCTTCCCCCCAACGCGACCCTTACACCGACATGGGGCTCCACCAGGTCAGCGAGAAGCCTCTTCCCACCCACCTGATCCCTCTCCCAGACCAGAGTCCCCACCGGCACTCGTAATACCAGCGCCTCGCTCCCCCTTCCCGACTTTCTATTCTTCCCCCCCCGCTCCCCATCGGCAGCGCGAAAAACCCGCCTTGCCTTAAACCAGCCCAGGTCCTCCACATTGCCATCGGCCTCTATGATAACATCTCCCCCACTCCCCCCATCCCCACCATCCGGTCCACCACGGGGAGCATACTTCTCCCGATGAAAGCTCGCTGCTCCGGCACCACCCCTACCGCCCTGAACTAATACCTCAACATTGTCCACCATACTTCTTCTATTTTCCCCAGGTAGTTCCTATTCTGAGTTATTATATGGAATGGCTCCTAGTAGCTCAACTAACCATAAGCTGGGTAAGACCTGGGAAAGTGTGCACGCCAGATGGAGGAGTGGAGGAACTTATCCACATCCGCGCTAGGTTATCCACAGCAAACGGGCGGGTTATAAACAAATCTTATGTTCTTATACCCTGCTGTCAGGGTGCAGTTGAACCCGGATGTCCAGCACCTGGCGGCGGAGCTGCGGGTTGATGTTCACCTCTTCTTCTATCTTCTCGCAGGCGTAGAGCACTGTGGAGTGGTCTCTGCCGCCCAGAGAACGGCCGATCTCGGCCAGGGGCAGGTGCAGTTCGTCGCGGATAAGGTACATGGCTACTTGGCGAGCGAGGGCGGTCTTGGCGTCGCGCTTCTTGCTGCTGAGCGCCTCAACGGGTATCTCGAAGTAGGTACTCACCGCCTCGACCACCATCTGAGGGGCAATCGGATGGCTGTCCCGGGAGGAGGCGATGTCCTCCAGCGCCTTGGTAGCAAGGTCGGTATCGATCAGCGAACGGGTGAGGCGGGCAAAGGCCACCACCCGGTTCAGGGCACCCTCCAGTTCTCTGATGTTGCGCTGGTGACGGCGAGTTATGAACTGCAGCGTCTCCAGTGGGACCTCTGCCTCAAGGGCGCGGGCCTTGGCCTGGAGGATCGCGATCCGCGTCTCCAGTTCCGGAGGCTGGATGTCGGCGATCAGCCCCCACTCGAAGCGGGAGCGAAGCCTGTCCTCCAGCAGGGTCAGTGCCTTGGGATGACGGTCTGAGGTGAGGATGATCTGGCGGTTGGCGTTGTGAAGGTCGTTGAAGGTATGGAAGAAGCCCTCCTCGGTCTGTTCCTTGCCAGCGATGAACTGGATGTCGTCGATGAGGAGCACGTCAACGCTGCGGTACTTCTGGCAGAAACCCTCTGTGGTCCGCTCCCGGATGGCGTTGATGAACTCGTTGGTGAACTGTTCCGCGCTGACGCAGAGCACGCGGCACCCCTTGGTCACCGTGGTGTGCCCGATGGCATGGAGCAGGTGTGTCTTGCCCAGCCCCACACCACCGTAGATGAACAGGGGGTTGTAGGAGTTGCCGGGGTTCTGTGCTACGGCCTGGGCCGCAGCGTAGGCCAGCCGGTTGGAGGCTCCCATTACGAAGGTGTCGAATGTGTACCTGTTGTTCAGCCATACCAATGAGGAGCCGATGGTGGCATGGCCGCCATTTCCCTGTCGTGCTGGCGTCTTGGGGGGTGGGGTCCCGTTGGTGTAAGGGGAAGCGACGCGGAACTCCAACGTCACATCGTGGCCCAGGACGCCTACCAGCGTCTTCTTGACCAGCGAATGGAAGCGGGTCTCGAGGCTTTCGGCGACGAAGGGTGTAGGTACCCCGACTACAAAGACACCATTATCGAAGTCGAGTCCGCTGGTGTTCCTCAGCCAGGTATCGTAGACGGACCTGGTGACCTGGACTTCTAGCTGTCCCAGCGCGGTCTCCCAGATGTCGCGGGCAGACTTCAAGGGCGTCATGGAGATCATGGTGAGGCAACCTCACTCTCAAAAAAGATAAAAAGGGCAGCGTCAACGGAAAGGCGTACATGCTCTCGTCCCTGCTCGCGGGTTACCTTGGGGCGGGTCGCGGCGGCGCGAGCACGCCGCCAACAATAGCACAAACCACCAGGGTGCTCAAGGGGCTCGTTAACATAAGCTGGAGACTTTTTTTCAGATACGGATGGGCCGGAGGAAAGCCCGGACGGGTGGCAAAAAGAGGAGGGTAGCATCGCGCTATCCCTCCTCTTTTTGTAGGTCTTCCGCAGCGTTGGTCTAGCTTCCTGAAAATGGAGTCTTTCAGGAATATCTAGTCTAGCGCCTTACCTTGGAATAGCACTCGCTGCAGTAAACGGGTCGCCCACTGCGGGGTTCGAAGGGCACCTGGGTCTCCTTGCCGCAAGTGGCGCAGACTGCGGGGAACATTTCCCGCTGCTGTCGTGGCGAGCCGTAGCCGCTACCCATTGAACCGCCGCGCTGTTGCCTCTTGGCCGCCCTGCATTCGGGGCACCGCTTGGGCTCATTGGTATAGCCCCTGCTGGCGAACAGCTCCTGCTCGGCTGAGGTGAAGGTGAAGCTCGAGCCGCAGTCAGCACACTGGAGCGTCTTGTCCGTAAAGCTCATGGATGACCTCCTTTCTTCATTAGTGG
>JBFMDE010000064.1:0-7545 GCA_040754215.1 Chloroflexota bacterium | reverse complement strand
GGCCGTTCCTCCCGCTCGAGGACGTGGACGTTGTTCAGTACCTTCTCCAGCGCCTCTTCAACACTTATCATCTTCATGTCCGTTACCCTCAAGCGACAGCCTGCTGCCGCCTCACCAGCTCCCTGGCCTTCTCCATGTCGGCGGCAGAGTTCACATTGAAAAAGCTCAGGTGCTGCGGGTCGAACCTCTCCACCTTGTCCTGCTCCACATACCGCACCCGCAGCTCCTCCAGCAGAACATGTACCGCCGGCTTGTCCTCCCTGAGCTGCCGCTCGACGACGGGCAGGCAGGCCTTCGAATAGACCGCATGCAATGGCTCCGGTTTCCCGGAGACCCGGGGCACCACGGCGTCGAAACCGGAGCGCAGCCCGAGCAGGTATCCTAGCAGACCCCGGTTCAAGAAGGGCATGTCGCAGCCCACCACCAGGACGTAGGGCGTGGTCGAGGCGACGAGGCCGGAATGTATGCCACCCAGCGGCCCCTTCCCGGGGTAAATGTCCTCGACAACACGCGCTCCCAGGCGACGGACGTCCGGCGCGGGGGCCGATTTCTGGCCTACAACTACAACGACCCCAGCAAGGCCAGCCAGAGAGCGCACGGCACGCTCAAGCAGGCTCTCCCCACCCAGGCCTTCGAAGGCCTTGTCCCGCCCCAGCCTGCGGCTCCTGCCGCCAGCCAGGACGACGCCGGTCACATCGGTGAACTCCTTTCGCCAAATACCGCCAGAGAACATGGACCCTCTACGCAAGGGCTGGCCTGAGCACCACTATCTCCCCGGCGGGGAGACGTGCGGCATTGAGAGCTAGCTCGCTGCCCTCCAGCCTGCGTACCTTCTTCTTGCCCTTGAGGAAGGCGTCCACGCCGGCGATAGGGTAGCCGCACTTCGCGGTCTTGTAGTGCATCGGTACCGTCACCCGCGGGCTCAGCTTCTGCCATACCGCGCTGGCCACGGACGCGTCCATGGTGTAGAAGCCCCCCACAGGAACCAAGAGCAGGTCCACGGGACCAACCTCAGCCACCTGCTCCTTGCTCAGGTCATGGCCCAGGTCGCCCAGATGGCACACCCTGACCCCGTCAACGGTGAAGCAGAAGATGGTGTTCTCACCCCGCTCCCCGCCCCTGGACTCATCGTGATAGCTGGGGATACCCTTGAAGCCGATGCCCTTCGCCTTGGTCAAGCCACCCCCCTTGACCACGACCGGCTTGCCCGTCACCGCGGCAACGTTGTTGTGGTCGCCGTGGTCATGGCTCACGACGACCACCTCCGCCGCCTCCTCGATGGCCCCATAGGTAAGGGCCTCTCCCACGGTGTAGGGGTCGGTGATGACCCTGACCCCGGAATCGGCGGTGATGACAAAACACGCATGTGCCAGATACTTGACCTTCATCTCACTCCTCCTTCCTGGTCGCGGCATGCGCTGCCTCTCACCCGGCAAGGGCTTCCGCCAGGTTGACCAGGGTGCGCACGGCGACACCGGTAGCACCCTTGACCTTGTACCCGGAGACCTTGTCGGTGAATGCTGTGCCCGCTATGTCGAGATGCACCCAGGGCGTATCGCCCACGAACTCGGAGAGGAACATGGCGCCGGTTATGGCACCGGCGAACCTGCCGCCGACATTCTTGACGTCGGCGACCTCACTCTTGTTCTGCTCTTTGTACTCTTCGAACATGGGCATCTGCCACGCGCGTTCCCCAGCCCTGGCCGCAGCCTTGAGTACCTTGTCTGCGAGCTCCTGGTTATTGGTGAACAGTCCGCTGGCCACCTGGCCCAAGGCGACGCGGCAGGCCCCGGTAAGCGTGGCCACGTCCACCAGCGGCGAGAGGTGGCTCTTCACGGCAAAGGAGAGGGCATCGGCCAGCGTGAGCCGCCCCTCGGCATCAGTGCTGACGACCTCAATGCTCTTGCCGTTCATCGCCCGCACCACGTCCCCCGGCTTCATGGCAGTGCCGCTGGGCAGGTTCTCGGCGGCAGCGCAGATGGCGGTGACGTTGAGCTTCAGCTTGAGCCGGGCTATAGCGGCGATTGCTCCCATCACTGCCGCGCCCCCCGACATGTCGTCCTTCATCTCCTCCATGCCCTCGGCGGGCTTGAGCGAGATGCCACCGGAATCGAAGGTTATGCCCTTGCCGATGAGTCCCAGGGTGCTCGAAGACCCACTGTTGCCCTTGTAGCGGAGCACGATGAACTTGGGCGGATGCTGGCTGCCCTGCGCCACCCCGAGCAAGGCCCCCATGCCCTTCCTCCTCATCTGCTCCCGCTCCAGGACAGTGACCTCCAGGCCATAGGTACGGGCAAGGTCGCGCGCCCTCTCCGCCATCTCGGTGGGAGTCATGCGATTGGAGGGCTCGTTTATCATGTCGCGCGCCAGATTCACTGCCTCTGCGACCACGCTCCCCCTCTCGCAGGCCCTCTCCAGCGAACGCAGGCCGGCCTGGTCAAGCGTCACGATGTGGAGCTCCTCCATCTCGCCCTCTTCAGCGTCCTTGGAGCGGTACTTCTTGAAGGTGTAGAGTCCCAGCAGGCAGCCCTCCGCTATGGCCTGGACGGCTTCCGTTGCCCCCATGCCGCCGGCGCCCGCACCGTGCACGATGGTTGCCGCCTTCTTCACTCCGGCGCGGCGCAGGGCACGGCAGGCCTCGGCCACCGCGCGCCGAACCACGTCCGTGGTGAGGTCCGCCTGCTTCCCCAGGCCCACCACCGCTACCCTGGGAGCAGGCAGCTTGCCCAGGGTGTGTACGATGGTCACCTCGCCCAGCTTCCCCTTCACCTCACCCTGTGCCACGAGCTCAGAGATGGCACCCTTCAGCGCCTTGTCCACGACGGCGGTGGCGCCGCCAGGGCGCTCCAGCCCTTCGAAGAGGTTGACCATGATGGCATCGGTAGCATACTGCACTATGTCACCTACGGTTACGCTGACCCTCACTGGTTTTCTCCCTTCTCTTGCCACAGATACGACGGCTTCGCGAGGCCCGCCTACCCTCGCGAGATGAGCCTCATCACCTTTTCGATCACCGGCTTGATGTCGCGCGAGGTGTCCACCGCCAGATGTTGACGCCGTATGCGGTCCACGCTGGGCTTCAGCTTCCAGTAGACCTCCAGACCGGCGTCCGACCTGTCCTGGGGGTCAACGCCCCTCAGGCGACCTTCGAGCCGCTGCCGCACCACCTCCGGCGGTGCCTCCACCCGTATCAGGACCAGCCTGGCGCCCGTGGTGTCTGCGATGTGATACAGGCGCTCCCGGTGATGTTCCGAGAGATTGGTGGCATCAAGGACAAGAGGCGCGCCCTTCTGCAACAACTCCTCGATCAGCAGATGAACGGCCCTGAACAGCCGCGAGCTTCCCCCGGTGCTGTGGTTCGGGGTTGAGAAAAGGACACGGCGCAGGGCGTCACTCTCCAGCAGGACGAACGGCATCCTCAGCGCCAGTTGGCGGCAGAAATAGGACTTGCCGCTCCCTGGCAAGCCGCTCACCACCACGAAGGGTGGGGCCACCATCGGTTCCGGGATGTGGCCCAGGCTTTCCCTCAGTTTCTTTGCATCCGCCTGGACCCGGGCACTAACAGGTCCCATAAAGCTCTACCGCCTGATTATACGTTATTTCTACAGCCCATTCCAAAGAAATCGGAGTGTCTTCATAATACGGTGCATTGGTGGTAATATGTGGGGGCACATGTCTGACTTCGCCATAATCCTGGCAGCGGCACTGATAGGCGGGATACTGGCCTACCGCCTCAAGCTACCCGCAGTCCTCGGCTACCTCGTAGCCGGGATATTCGTCGGTCCCTATTCCTTCCGCCTGGTACAGGACGTGGGCCTGACCCAGACCATGGCCAGCATCGGCGTGGTGCTCCTCATGTTCACCCTGGGGATGGAGTTCTCCACCCAGGACCTGAGGCAGGCGGGCAAGGTTGGGATAGCAGGCGGAACCGCCCAGATACTGCTGACCACAGCCTTTGGCATCCTCATGGGCAAGATGGCGTTCGGGTGGAGCATGCCCGACGCCGTCTTCTTCGGCTTCCTCATCTCCCTCAGCAGCACGATGGTGGTGCTCAAGATACTGGTGGAACGGGGAGAGACCAACACTCCTCACGGCAGGATAATGATCGCCATCCTGTTGCTGCAGGACCTGGCTGTAGTGCCCCTGATGGTGGTGCTGCCAGCGCTGGGGCAACCGACCGAGGGCATGGTGCTATCGCTGGGGGTAGCCCTGGGTAAGGCCATACTCTTTATGGGCATCGCCGTGGTCATTGGTTTTTGGCTGATCCCGGTGCTCCTCGGCCGCGTCGCCGGGGCGCGTTCCCGGGAGCTCTTCCTCATCACCATACTGGCCATATCCCTGGGCAGCGCCTTCGCCACCTCGTACTTCGGCGTGTCACAGGCCTTCGGCGCCTTCGCCGCCGGCATGCTCGTCAGCCGCTCTCACTTCGCCCATCAAGCCCTGGCCGACATCGTCCCCTTCCGCAACGCCTTTGCCGCCCTCTTCTTCGTCTCTCTGGGCATGCTGGCCAGCCCGCGCTTCATGCTCGAGAACTGGGCCATGGTGCTGATGGTAGCCCTGGTCATAGTCGTCGGCAAGTTCATCATCTGCTCCCTCATCGCCAGGCACTTCCGCTACAGCACCAGGACAGTGCTCTACGTAGGCATGGGCCTGACACAGGTGGGTGAGTTCAGCTTCGTCCTGGGACAGGCAGGCCTTGAAGCAGGCGTGATGTCCGAATACCTGTACTCCATCATCCTCTCCAGCGCCATACTCACCATCCTCTTCGCCCCCATCGCCTTCAAGCTGGCCGACAAGGGGATCGGGTGGCTCTCCACCTCAAAGCGAATGGCGCCCTATCTGCAACTGGGCAGCGACAAGGCACTGGTGAATGTTGAAGGGACACTCTCCAACCACGTCATCATCTGTGGTCACGGTCGCGCGGGCGGTAACCTGTCCGGCGTCCTGCAAAGATACAGCATCCCGTACATCGTGGTGGAGTTGAACCCACAGACCGTCTCCGAGCTGCGGAGCAAGGGCATTCCAAGCATCTATGGGGATGCCGGCAATCATCAGATACTGTCCATCGCACGTGTGGAGCGGGCCCGGGTGCTGGCGCTGACCTGCCCCGACCCCATGGCGCAGATAGCAGCCACAGCCTACGCCAAGAGGGTCAACCCCGACATTGACATCATAGTCAGACTGGCCGACCAGTCGGTGGTAGAACAGTTGCAGAGACTGGGGACCTCAGAGGTAGTAGAGCCTGCTTTCGAAGCCAGCCTGGAGTTCGTCAGGCACACCCTGGGCTACTACGGCGTGGCCGAAGCCGAGGTGGACCACGTGGTCTGCCCCTTCCTCAGGGGGCGCAGCACCGAGGACAAGGACTCGGCCTCGACACCTGTCGGATGACATGGACAACACCGGAGGTTATCAGCCCCCGCCAATGCCACCACGGCCGTCCTACTTACCCTAGTACAGCTTCTCGAACACCGGGGTCTTCCAGGAGGCCACCTCAAGCGCCCCTGGGGGCAGGAACTCCACCTCAGGGACTACACCCACCTTCTCTTTCATCCTGCGCTTGAGCTCCCCCTCCAGGTCTTTGAGCTGCCGGGGCTCCAGTCCCCGGCCATGCTCCACCTTCAGCCGCAATGGTGGCTTGATGAACGGCAGCTTCTCGGTGAGCACGATGCGCATGCTGCCGCTGAGCCGGGGCATGAACGAGGTCACCACATCCTTGACCATGGTGGGAAAAATGGTTACCCCCTCCACTGACATCGCGTCCTCCACCCGGCCCACTATCTTCTTGCGGCAGCCCACACCCGGGTAGCCGCACTCGCAGGGAGAGGTGAACACCTGCAGGACATCGCCCATAGCATACTTGAAGTACGGCGTTCCCTCTCGCTTCAAGGAGGTGAGCACCCCTTCGCCGATGACACCATCCTTGACCTCGACCGGCTTCTTGGTCACCGGGTCCACCAGGTCCTCGCCGTAGATAGCGACTTCGGGTGCAAGCTCATGGGCGCCCTGGTATTCTGGAGCCTCGCAGGAGACAGCTATTGCATCGCCCTGGTGCCCCGTCCATTCGAACCACCGGCCGCCATAGGTCTGCTCCATCCTGGCCCTGACCGCCGGTATGCCTATGCCCGGCTCGCCAGTGAACAGCAAGACCTTGAACCCGAGCTCACTTACTGGCTTTCCCGCCGCCTCAAGGTAGCGTTGCGCAAGGGATTCGGCGAAGGAAGGGGAGCACATCAACGCTTTGGGATGCGTGAGGGTGGCGATGCGCACCAGGCGCTCCAAGGGCGCCTCAGCTCCTACCTCCAGGGAGAGGATGTTCATAAGCTTCAAGGGGTTGGTCCATACGGCTCCGGCTGCACTGCCGGCACCGCTCACCATGAAGGCGTTCAGCAGTCTATCTCCGGGGCGCAGGCCGGCTATCCAATACATCCGGCACAGGCTCTCAGCCAGGGTCTCCAGGTCGCGGCGGGTGAAGGTATAGCTGAAGGTCGGAGTTCCCGTGGTGCCACTAGTGGCATTGGCGCTGACTATTTTCTGCGGTGGTACGCAGATATGCATCCCGAAGGGATGGCCGAAGCGGCGCAGCGATTCCTCGTCGCTCTCCCTCTCGTCGTCCTTGGTCATGAGCACCGGCAGCTTCCTGATGTCTTGCCAACTGTGGATGTCGCCCGGCCTCACGCCGACCCGGTCGAACCGCTCTCGATAGAACTCGGATTTGCGGTAGCAGTACGACATCTGGCGTCGCAACCGCCGCGTGCGCAAGGCATCCATCTGCTCCCTGGGCATCATCTCCACAGCCTGGTTCCAAACGCTTCTCTCCATTCCTGCCTCCCTATTTCACCCTATCATCTGGTCGCTCCGCGCTGCTGCACCCTTCGCGAGTGCGCATGGCGGGCCAGGGCCCGCACCGCCCTCTCCGGAGAGAGGAACACGGGCATGCCATGCTCCTCCAGCACCCGTCCCGTCTCTTCGACAACCCCCTTATCTCCGATAACCCATGCCACAGCAGGCCTGGCGCGGCCCACCTCAGCCATCCTCGCCACAACCCCTGTGTCGTGCTGCCAGACATGGCGCGACACCATCAGGCAGAGAAGGACACAGTCCACCCCGGCATCCTGCGTCACACACTCCAGCGCCTTCAGACACTCGTCCGAGTAGTCCGCAGGTGGCGCCACGGCAAAGAGGTCCAGCGGGTTGACTATGCGCGCCGAGGGTAGAGAGCGACGCAGCGCGTCCGCTGTTGGCGGCGAGAAGGTCGCCAGCTCCAGGCCAAGGTCGGCACAGGCGTCAGCGGCCAGGGCGCCGACGCCACCGCTGTAGGTAACGACCGCAACGCGGTTGCCCCTCGGGGTAGGTAGGTAGCTGAACGCCTTGGCCACGTCGAGGAACTCCTCCAGGTCGCGGGCCCTGACCAGCCCGGCCTGGCGTACGGCGACATCAAAGACCGCATCGTCGTTGGCCACCGCCCCAGTATGAGAGGCCGCAGCCCTAGCACCGAAGCCGGTCCTGCCTGACTTCAGCACCACCACGGGCTTGGCACGCGCGAAC
>JBFMDE010000063.1:0-7776 GCA_040754215.1 Chloroflexota bacterium | reverse complement strand
AAAAAGAAAAGCCCCCTGGCAGTGACACATTTTCCCAAGGAGTTTCCCCCTCAGTATCGTATGCGCTGGGGCGTTTCACTTCCGTGTTCGAGATGGGAACGGGTGGTTCCACCCCGCTTTAATCACCAGGAGGCAGTTTCTGCGGAATATTGTGTTCAGCCTGATGCAGGTCAAAGCCTCGACCATTAGTACGGCTCAGCTCAATCCCTCACGGGACTTACACCTGCCGCCTATCAAGCAAGTAGTCTTCTTGCGGTCTTACCCCTTCCCTTGCGGGAAGGATGGGAGATCTCATCTTGAGGCAAGCTTCGCGCTTAGATGCTTTCAGCGCTTATCTCTCACAGACATAGCTACCCAGCGGTGCCCCTGGCGGGACAACTGGCACACCAGTGGTCTGCCCCTCCCGGTCCTCTCGTACTAGGGAGAGCCCCTCTCAAATCTCCTGCGCCCACGACGGATAGAGACCGACCTGTCTCACGACGGTCTGAACCCAGCTCGCGTGCCGCTTTAACCGGCGAACAGCCGGACCCTTGGGACCTGCTTCAGCCCCAGGATGCGACGAGCCGACATCGAGGTGCCAAACCTTGCCGTCGATGTGAACTCTTGGGCAAGATCAGCCTGTTATCCCCGGGGTAGCTTTTATCCGTTAAGCCACGGCCCTTCCACACGGTGCCGTAGGATCACTTTGCCCGACTTTCGTCCCGGCTCGACTTGTAGGTCTCACCGTCAAGCTCCCTTACTGCCAATGCACTCTGCGCACGATTTCCATCCGTGCTGAGGGAACCTTTGGACGCCTCCGTTACCTTTTAGGAGGCGACCGCCCCAGTCAAACTACCCACCAGACACTGTCCCCCGCTCAAAGCGGGGTTAGAGCCTAAATTCAACAAGAGTGGTATTTCACCGTCGGCTCCTCCAAGGCTAGCGCCCTGGACTCTCAGCCTCCCACCTATCCTACACATGCCGAGCTCAAGCTCAGTGCCAAGCTGTAGTAAAGCTCCACGGGGTCTTTTTGTCCTGTCGCGGGTAGAGGGCATCTTCACCCCCATTTCAATTTCACCGAGTCCCTCGTTGAGACAGCGCCCAGGTTGTTATACCTTTCGTGCGGGTCGGAACTTACCCGACAAGGGATTTCGCTACCTTAGGACCGTTATAGTTACGGCCGCCGTTCACCGGGGCTTCGGTTCGGAGCTTCAGGTTGCCCCTAACTCCTCCCCTTAACCTTCCGGCACTGGGCAGGTGTCAGCCCCTATACCTCAGCTTTCGCTTTGGCAGAGACCTGTGTCTTTGTTAAACAGTCACCTGGGCCCATTACCTGCGGGTCGCTCAAGGCGACCCCCCCTTCTCCCTAGGTTACGGGGTAATTTTGCCGAGTTCCTTAACGAGGGTTGTCTCGAACACCTTCTCGGACTTCCGAGCGCCCACCTGTGTCGGTTTGCGGTACGGGCACCCCGCTCTCATCGCATCCCGGGCTTTTCTAGACGGGCTCAGGGCCGAAGTCGCCATGGGTCGCCCCACAGCTCCTCCACCTTGCGGCGGAACCTGCCGTGTCCATTGGGCAGGCTCAAACCCATCCCCCGTGTCCCCCGGTGTGCTCCAGCGGGGTGGTGCAGGAATAATAACCTGCTGTCCATCGCCATCGGCCTTGGCCTTAGGCTTAGGCCCGACTAACCCTACGCGGATTGACCTTGCGTAGGAATCCTTAGGCTTCCGGTGCCCCGAGTTTTCATCGGGGTTATCGCTACTCATGCCGGCATTCTCCCTTCTCCTCGCTCCACCCTCGGTCACCCTCGGGCTTCTCTGCCAGGAGAATGCTCCCCTACCATCCTTCCCTTGCGGGAAGGATCCCTAGCTTCGGTGGCGGGCTTGAGCCCCGTTAATTGTCGGTGCAACACCACTCGACCAGTGAGCTATTACGCACTCTTTAAAGGATGGCTGCTTCTGAGCCAACCTCCTGGCTGTCTGGGCAATGCTACCTCCTTTAACACTTAGCCCGCACTCGGGGACCTTAGCTGAGGGTCTGGGCTGATTCCCTCTCGACTATGGGGCTTATCCTCCACAGTCTCACTCCCAGGGTACACCTTATGGCATTCGCAGTTTGGTTGGGGTTGGTAAGCTTATGCCCCCTTACCCATCCAGAGCTCTACCTCCATAAGCTATTCCCTGAGGCTGCACCTCAATGCATTTCGGGGAGTACCAGCTATCTCCGGGTTCGTTTGGCATATCACCTCTACCCACAGCTCATCCCAGAACTTTGCCACGTTCAAGGGTTCGGACCTCCAGTCGCGGTTAAGCGACCTTCACCCTGGCCATGGGTAGCTCACCCGGTTTCGGGTCTGATCCCTGCGACCATAGGCGCCCTGTTCAGACTCGCTTTCGCTTCGGCTCCGTCACTTAATGACTTAACCAGGGCCACAGAGACCAACTCGCCGGCTAATTCTTCAATAGGCACGCCGTCATCCCGATAAATCGGGACTCCGACTGCTTGTAGGCACATGGTTTCAGGTTCTATTTCACTCCCCTCCCGGGGTGCTTTTCACCTTTCCCTCACGGTACTGGTCCACTATCGGTCGTCAAGGATATTTAGCTTTGGAGGGTGGGCCCCCCGGCTTCCCACAGGATTACCCGTGTCCCGTGGTACTCAAGAACACAGGTAGAGCCAGCTTCCTTTAACCTACGGGACTGTCACCCACTATGGTGGCCCGTTCCAGAGACCTTCGGCTAGAGAGCTGGTTTCTTACTCTATCGAGAGCCCGGCCGCTCTCCTCCCGCGTCTTACAACCCCGTGTTAGCATAGGCAACCGGACCACTTAGCTAACACAGTTTGAGCTCCTCCCCTTTCGTTCGCCACTACTCAGGGAATCTCGTTTGATTTCTCTTCCTCAGGGTACTGAGATGTTTCACTTCCCCCAGTTCCCTCTCACCTTGCGGCGAGAACCCTGGGTTGCCCCAGGGTGGGTTGCCCCATTCGGGTATCCCCGGCTAGGCTCGCTAGACAGCTCACCGAGGCTTATCGCAGTCTTGCCACGCCCTTCTTCGGTCCTTGACGCCAAGGCATCCGCCATGCGCCCTTAGTACTTTGACCCACATCAGGCTCAACACAATATCCCTATTCTTCTGTTAAGGTGCAAAAAGCGGCCTCGCTAGCCGAGCCGCTCTCTCCTCACTATGCCCACCACCTCCCGCAAATGGTTAGTATACCCCACTCTCTTTCCGCTGTCAATCCGCCCGACGCCAAGCGCAGATAGCGCCACAGCCGCCGTTTACAACACAGCGGCGCTTAATGCTATAATCATACCCTGTGGCTCCGCCGGCCCGCGACCACGTTCTCTGCGGGTTCCTGGCGGCAGGCACAACGTCGACAATAACACTCCAAGGAGGTACATCATGGCCTACAAGATCACCGAAGAGTGCATAAGCTGCGGTGCGTGTGAGCCGGAATGTCCCAACCAGGCCATCAAGGAGGGCGAGAACATCTACGTCATCGACCCCGACCGCTGCACCGAGTGCGTGGGCGCACACCAGTCTTCCAAGTGCGTCGAGGTATGCCCGGTTGACTGCTGTGTCGTTGACCCTGCCCACAAGGAGGACAAGCCAGCCCTGCTGGCCAAGTGGAAGAAATTGCACCCCGGAGAGCAGCCGGCTGCGGGCACCTACTAGGCCACCCTCCATCATCCCTGCCCATGCGCATACTGGCAATAGACATCGGCACCGGCACCCAGGATATACTGGCCTTCGACACCTCGTCCGATGTCGCCAATTGCCCCAAGATGGTGATGCCCTCACCGACCGCCCTGCTGCGCGCCCGCATCCAGCAGGCAACAGTCCAGGGGCAGCCGCTGCTCCTGACCGGGGTCACCATGGGCGGAGGGCCGGCCAAGGGGGCGCTCAGACGACACCTCCAGGCCGGAGTAGCGGCTTATGCCACGCCGGATGCAGCACGCACATTTGACGATGACCTGGCTGAGGTGGAGAAGATGGGCGTCACCATCGTCTCGCCAGACGAGGCGCAACGCCTGGCCGGCCCCGAGGCCCTCGAGCTAGAGCTAAAAGACGTGGACTTGCCCGCTATCAAGAAGGCGTTGACAGCCTTCGGCGTGAACACAGGCTTCGACGCCCTCGCCGTAGCAGTGCTCGACCACGGGAATGCCCCGCCGGGGACCAGCGACCGCCTGTTCCGCTTCCAGCACATGCAACGTACTCTCGAGGCGCGACCGGAGTTGACGGCCCTGGTCCACCTCGCCTCCGAGGTGCCCGACTACCTCACCAGGATGAAGGCCGTACTTCAAACTGTCGGCCCGGACATTCCGACGCTGCTCATGGACACCGGCGCCGCCGCGGTGCTGGGGGCCGGGGAGGACCCCGAGGTATCCCGCCACGAGGACCGGCTCGTGGCCAACGCCGGCAACTCCCACACCATCGCCTTCCACCTGCACGGCACTCACATAGAGGGCATGTTCGAGCACCACACCCACGCGCTCTCCGGCGACAGGCTGGACTCACTGCTGCAGAGGCTGACACGAGGCTCTCTATCCAACAGAGAGGTCTTCGAGGATGGGGGCCACGGCTGCGTCATCCTGGGCAAAGACCGCCGCCGGCACTTCCTGGCCGTCGTCGGCCCACAGCGGGACAGGCTGGCCGCGTCAGCCCTCAAGCCCTACTTCGCCGTGCCGCACGGCGACATGATGCTCACCGGCTGCTTCGGGCTGGTGCGGGCCTGCGCCCTGCGCTTCGAAGGATGGCGCGAGGAAATCGAAAGGGCCCTGTCGCAAATCTCGGAATAGGCGACCTCGGACACCCGGGCCTCACTTGATGAGGCGGCGGCGCATTCCCCTGAGCGCCAGCCAGAAGAAAACGGCAGTCACACCCACCATCATGACAAGCGCCACCCACAGCCCTGAGTACCACTCGCCGTTCGCCAGCGCCCTCGTCAACTTGGTGACCCACGTCAGGGGGATGACCCAGCTCAGCCGCTGCACCGTCTCCGGGAACGAGGAGAGAGGGAAGAAGACCTCGCCGAAGAAGAACATGGGGGTGACGACGAGGGTGAAGTAGTAGTTGAAGGTGTAGATGGAGGTCACCAGCGAGGTGTAGAACATGGCGATCGAAGCGAACATCAGGCCCTCCAGCACCGCAAGCACCGGTATGAGCAAGGCCCACAGTGAGTGTATCAGGCCGAAGGCAGACACGACCACCAGTATGACCACCGCCGTGATCACGGCGCGCGTGGCGCCCCAGAATATCTCCCCCGCGACCACGTCGTCCACGTTCAGCGGCGTGGCGATGATGGCGTCGAAGGTCTTCTGGTGGGTCATGCGCACGTATGAGGCCCAGGTGCACTCGAAGGTCGGGCTGAACATGGCATAGCTGGCGATGATGCCCGGAGCGATGAACTCGATGTACCGGCCCCCGTTCACCGTGCCCACGAAGCTCCCCAGCCCGATGCCCATGGCCAGCAGCACCAGCAGAGGCTCGGCGAACGCCCCCGGCAGCTCCGTCCACAGCACCTGGCGGAACACGTCGCGGTTGCGCTGCCACACGCGGTAGGAGCGGCGCGAAAAGCGCATCACTCGCCCAGCGACCTCCCGGTGAGCCGCAGAAAGACGTCCTCCAGCGTTGGGCTATGGTAGCTGAAACGCTCCATCTGGCCCAGGAACCCCTCTTCCAGGCCCGTGTCGTCCGTCTGGAAGATGTAGAAGGTGTCCTCCACCTCCTGGAACTCCAGCCCGCGCCCTCTCAGTTCCGCCGCCAGCGCCTCTCGCCCCTCCGTCCGTGGGCGGGCCTCGATGACGCGCCTACCGCCATGCTCGGCGACCAGCGCCGCCGGCGTGCCGCCCGCTATCACCCTGCCCCGGTGCATGATGGCGATGCGGTCGCAGAGGTGCGCCGCCTCATCCATGTTCTGGGTACACAGCAACTGGGTGACACCGGCCTCTTTCAAGCTGCGCAGCTTCTGCCACACCAGGTGTTTCGCCTGCGGGTCGAGGCCGACGGTGGGCTCGTCGAGTACGAGCACCTTCGGCTGGTTCATCAGCGCCCTGGCGATGAGCAGCCGCCTCTTCATCCCGCCGGAGAGCGTATCCACCCGGGCATTCCGCTTCTCCAGGAGCTGCACCAGGCCCAGGTTCTCTTCCGCCCTTGCCAGCGCCTCCTTCCGTCCGATGTCGAAGTACCGCGCAAAGGTGACCAGGTTCTGGATGACGCTGAGGTCCGGGTCGAGGTTGTCCAGTTGGGGGACGACGCCTATGAGCGCCTTCGTCTCGCGTGGCCTGGCGGCCACGTCCTTGCCGTCAACCCAGGCGCTGCCTGCGGTTGCCGGCGAGACGGCGGTGATGACCCTGATGAGGCTGGTCTTGCCCGCCCCGTTGGGGCCGAGCAGTCCGAAGCACTCCCTCTCCTCCACATCCAGGTCCACCCCATCCACCGCCGCCAGCCCGTTGAACCTCTTGACCAGCCCCCTGACCCTGATTACGCTCACAGCAGGTACAGGTTACCAGATAGGGGAACAAAAAGCCAAACGGGGCACAGTCAGCCGTTTAGCAACTGCCACATCCCGCCATCCTGAGCCTGCCCTGAACCTGTAGAAGGTTTGTCGAAAGGTGGCGACCTTTGTAAACACCCTCAAACAGGTCGCCGGATACGTCCCGAGGGTATCAGGAAAGCGAGGCTGGAGAAAGGGATGAGGCAGGTGGATGTGGCGAGGGTCATTGGGGTGGACGAGATGACCATGGTGAATTGGGAGAGGCGCGAGACAACGCCTCTACTGCGACAAATGAAGATTAAGCGCCTGTGTGATTTCTTGAGGATCGACTTCAGGTAAACAAAGAACGAGTCCCCCCAGCTTGCCGCTCTCTGCCAGCACTGTGTGAGGTGTTGTGTTTACTACTCGACGAACATCGGGATGTCTGCCATTCCAAGCGTACATACCAATGTCGTGCATCGCGTGAGCGTGGAAGGCCACAACAAGAAGGTTCCGCAAAGCAGAGGCGACCTAAGAAAGAGGGCTACCTGTTTTCGCTTGTCTGTTCCTTGACCAAAAGGCGAATGAGGCGAGACCTATGCATACAATGGCGGATATGACGATTCCTGGTATTCCCCACCAGCCGTTGCATAGCTCAATTATCCACCAGAAGGTGAAAACGAATGAGAGAGCGGAAGCGGAGACAATTATGACGCGGTGAGCCAGTCGAGACGGAAGAACCGGACGGCCCTCTACAGCCCTCACCATTAGCCAGACTGTGAGGGCAAGTGAGGGTAAGTAGACTGCAATAGATAGCACCAGGCCGGGCAAACCGCGGAAATGATACAGGACTCGTGTAACGACATAGGCGCTAACCGCGCCTGAGAATAGCCAAAACAGTTTTCGGACCGTGCGTGTCATCAATCCTTGGGTGCCGGTTCTCTGGGAGGCCGTTCCATTCAGGAGACTAGGGTAGAAGTTGCCATACACCTTCCTGCTCACCCATACTCCAAGGAAACCGCCTATGTAGACCACGACGCCAACAAAGATGGCCAAACCGACTATCGATGGAATTGACCAGTGCTCTGAATAACCTTGCCAAGCAACGAGGGCTGCGATTGCCAAGGCCATTACTGTCGGCAGAACCTTATAGGAGAACAAGTACTTCAAGAGTGATGCTCGGAATCCCGAGAAATGCCTATCAGATTGCCTCATAACAGTGATATAATCGGAGTATCCTTGAAAAGAGGGATACTCCATGAAAACAGCCATAGTAGGGTTTGCGGGCATTATTTTGGAGGTAGTTATGGCGGTAATAT
>JBFMDE010000062.1:3832-8220 GCA_040754215.1 Chloroflexota bacterium | reverse complement strand
GGAGGTGATAGCGTGGAGAAGCACATTCCTTCAGTGCAACAGGCATACCGCGAAGCCGTTACCGAGACCACCACACCCTCTGGAGTTCCCCTGAAGGCGGCGTACTCACCTTCTGACATATCGGATATTGACTTCGAGAGGGACATCGGCTTTCCGGGCCAGTACCCCTTTACCCGCGGCCACCACCCGCTGATGTACCGCGGTAAGCTGTGGAACATCCGGGAGATCTCAGGGCATTCCACGCCGAAGGCTTTCAACAGGAGGTGCAAGTTCCTTCTGGAGCAGGGTCAGGGCGCACTGGACTGGGAACTGGACGGCCCGACCATGTACGGCGTTGAACCGGACCAACCCTACTCCGAAGGGCAGGTCGGCGTGTGCGGAGTAACGCTGCACAGGCTGAAGGATGTCGAAGACTTGAGCGAGGGGCTACCACTGGGTGAGCTCAGCATCTCATCGGACAGCCTGTACCCGGATGTCTGGCAGTCATACATCTTGGTGGCCAAGGAGCAAGGGTGCGACATCAGCAAGCTGAGAGGGGTTGGTGGTGGCATATTCTACTATGTCCCTGCCATCATGCCCAGCAAGATGGACTGTCTCTGCGTTGAGGGCCACTATTCCACGCTGGCCAGGTGGGGTAACGACTTTGTCGAGTATGCCGTCAGAGGCTTCCCAAAGTGGAACATCTGGTTCACCAGTTCCTACGACTTCCGCGAGGCCGGCGGCAATGCGATACACGAGATTGCCTTCACGTTGGCCATCCGGGACGAGCTGCTGCGCGAGATGCGGCGGCATGGCCTGGACGTTGGTGCCGTGGCCGCCAGGCTGAGCCCGGTATTTGGTGCCGACCGCGACTTCTTCGAGGAGATCGCTAAGCTAAGGGCGGCCCGGCGCATATGGGCCAGGACCCTGAAAGAGCACTGGGGAGTAACTGACCCCCAGGCCATGTGTGTCCGCTTCCACGTTGACGTGTCGGGCTACAACTACACCAGGCAGCAGCCACTGGTCAACATCGCCCGCGGCACACTCGGAAGCCTGGCCGCCGTCCTTGGCGGCACCATGGGCATCCAGACCCCGTCCTACGACGAGGCGTGGTGCACACCCACCGAGGAGGCGGTACGCGTCGCCATCAGAAGCCAGCAGGTGATAAGGTACGAGTCCGGGGTAGCCACGGTGGCCGACCCGCTCGCCGGCTCCTATTATGTCGAGTGGTTGACCTCCAGGCTTGAGGAGGAGATAGCTAGCATGGCCGCGAGGATAGAGGACATGGGAGGCTGGCTGGCCGTTCTGCAGAGCGGCTGGGTACATGATGAGTTCAAGAGGAGCTTCTTAGACATCCAGCGGAAGGTGGAGAGCGGCGAGCGGGTGATCGTCGGCGTCAACCGCTTCGCCATACCTCCAGAAGAAGACCTCAAGCCAAGGATGTACTTCCCCGACACCTCAGAGGTAGAGGACTACCTCGCCGAGTACAAGGAGTTCCGGGAGAAGAGGGACAGGCAGAGAGTGAAGGAGGCCCTGGAGGACCTGCGTCGCACCGCAGCGAAGAAGGGCGAAAGCCTGGTGCCGGGCGCCTTTGCCGCCCTCGAAGCCGGCGCCACCTTTCCCGAGATAATCGGCGTACTCAGGATGAACGACGGCCTGGAATACGACTGGGCCGGGGAAAGGGAATACCCATTCTAGCTGCTCATGGTCCAGAAGGAGACCATGAATCTCGCCTCAAGGAGTGCCCCATGGACGTTGATGAGGCGGTCCTCAGCCGCAGGAGCATCCGCGCCTTCAGGCCGGAGCCGGTGCCCAGGGCGGTACTCGAGGACATCATCCGCATAGCATCCTGGTCACCATCGGGCTACAACATCCAGCCGTGGTATCTTTCCGTGGTCACCGGCATGGCGCTTGAAAAACTCAGGCATGCTCTGGTGGAGAGGTCGAAAGCCGACCCCGAAGGAAAGCCAGAGGTCTCCTGGTACAACCTGGGCGAGGCGCATAAGGAGCGCCGGCGCAGGCTGGGTTACAGAGTGCTGGAGGCCAAGGGCATCGCCCGTGAGGACAGGGCTGGCCGCGCCGAGTGGAACCAGCAAATGCTGAGGTTCTTCAACGCCCCAGCGGCCATGGTAATCCAGTGCGAACGTAGTATGGGCGAAATCGCCCTGTGCGACCTGGGCATGCTCAGCATGTCCCTGATGCTGACGGCACACAACCACGGCCTGGGCACCTGTGCCCTGGGCATGCCCTCAATGTACCCGGATATAGTCAGGGCCATCTTAGGCCTCCCCAGCGACAGGCTTATCGTGCTCTCACTGGCTATCGGCTACCCGAGCCAGGACGCGCCGGTGAACAGCTTTCAGAGAGAGCGCGAGCCAGTAGAAAGCTTCGTCCGCTGGCACTAGTTGCACCGGTGACGAAAAACACAACCAGCTCCTGGAAAGGGATGCGCGCTGTCTACTCGGGAAGCCTGGCCTTCCTCCCCACCTCCACCTCCTCGCGCAGTGCCACGCTCTCCTCGGCTGTCCTCTTGAGATACGACCGGCCGCATTGCAGGCACTTCAGGTCTTGCGGGTCGTACATGTCCACATAGAGGTCGCCCCCGCAGGAAGGGCAACCCCTGAGCCACCACATTCTCGACGTCTTGCTCATTGCTTTCACCCCCTTGTCCCCAGCACCATCCCATCTTCTTTCACGCCCATTCTGCCACCACCGCCTCCCATCCGATACGACCTAAGTCACAAAACGCCAGAAGGACGATTTGGTTTTGCGCAACGGAGTGCTACAATGGTACCGGACCTGGACAGTGGAATATCTCAGCACAAGGCAGCATGATGGATAACCTGGTGCTCCTGGAGACCCCGGAGCTGAAACGACCCTGCCTGATAGCCGCCTTTGCCGGATGGCCAGATGCCGCCGAGGTCGCCTCACGCTCGGTCAACTACCTGAGACACAAGCTGGAAGCGAAGAGGTTTGCCGAGCTGAGTCCAGAGGAGTTCTTCGACTTCGCCCAGTGCAGGCCGATGGTAGTGGCCGAGGAAGGGGCATTGCGCCGTCTGAGGCCACCCTCCAACGACCTCTACTACTGGAAAAACCAGGCCGGCGAGCACGACCTCATCCTGCTGCAGGGCACCGAGCCGCAGCTCAAATGGAAGACCTTCGCCGACACGCTCATCAGATTCGCAGTCCAGTTCGGGGTGGTGCGCATCCTCGCCCTGGGAGGACTGTATGACAACGTCCCACATACCAGACAGCCAAAGGTCACAGGGCTGGTCAACGCGGTGGCCTTGAGAGGTATGTTGCAGGACCACGGCATCGGCCTGGTCAACTACCAGGGGCCAAGCAGCATACACAGCGTGCTCCTTGCCGCTTGTAGCAGGGCCAGGGTGGAAATGTTAAGCCTGTGGGGACACGCTCCCTTCTACGTCCGTTCCGAGGCCAACCCTAAGGTGTGCCTCGCACTCATCACCGTGCTAAACAGGTTACTCGGCGTCACCGTGGGACTCGAAGACCTCGAAGGGGCAGCAGAGCAGATGGACTCTATGCTTGAACGCCTGATGGCTGAAAACCAGCACCTTCGCTCCCACGTCCGGAAGCTGGAAGAGCAACACGACGCAGCCATCGCGCCCGAGGGGCTGCCTGAGGGCACCGACCAGATCATCCGGGATGTAGAGGAGTTCCTCAGGAGAGAAGGGGGCGGCAGCTATTGACATGGCCACAAGCCCGTGGTAAACTTCGGTCACTCACCGGTAACTGCAGTCTCTACACGGCCCTTCGCCTCACTACAGTGGTCGTGACAGTCCGGGGGGTTATGCATCCTCGTCGAGAGTAACGGGGGAGGAGGTGGCAGGATAGATGTAGGACCTCGTGAGGGCAAAGCCCTTTCCCACGCGCGTAGTCACACATTTTCCATCCACATTTCGCCCAAGGAGGTGGCTAGTGTGTAAGTTCTGTTTGGAGCACGGCGAAGGCAAGAAGTGGTATCTTCAGTCAAAGAACTACGCCCGCGAACTGTTCAACGAGGAGCGCCAGCAATTCATGAAGGGACTCATGGTGGACTACGAGAAGTCCGTGGCTGGCCTGCTCGGCCCCATCGCCCGGGGACTGGTGGAGGACCCGGCGACCACCCGCAGTAAGACCATCCCCGAGACCGAGGCCGTGCTGGAGAAGATCCACCATGGACAGGTGGTCCTGACCGAGGAAGCCGAGCAGATGTTCGACCTCGCTACCCACATCGCCCGCATGCAGTGCGCCTGCCGCAGCCTGATGCAGGGGAAGAACCTCCGTTACTGCTATGGGTTTGCCTCCTGGAAGTCGGACATCCTCCCTGGAGGCTTCCTCAAGCCCTATCCGGACTATGCCGACATGGAGCTGCTCACCCCGGAGCAGGCCAAGAAGGAGGTAAAGAA
>JBFMDE010000062.1:0-3732 GCA_040754215.1 Chloroflexota bacterium | reverse complement strand
TCCGTTACTGCTATGGGTTTGCCTCCTGGAAGTCGGACATCCTCCCTGGAGGCTTCCTCAAGCCCTATCCGGACTATGCCGACATGGAGCTGCTCACCCCGGAGCAGGCCAAGAAGGAGGTAAAGAAATACGACCACGAGGGGATGGTGCACACCACGTGGACCATGCTCACACCCTTCGTCTACCATATCTGCAACTGCACGGTAAAGGACTGCACCGTACTCAAGGCCCGCGAGGAGATGGGTGTTAAGACGCTGTGGAAGGGTGAGTACATGGCCCGCATCAACCTCGAGGAGTGCAACGGGTGCCGCGACTGCATGAGGATGTGCAACTTCGGCGCCATCCGCTATTCCCTGAGCATGGAGAAGTGCGACGTCAACACGCTGAAGTGCTGGGGCTGCGGCATCTGCCGCGCCGAGTGCCGACACGAAGCGATAACCATGGTAGACCGGAACACCATACCGGCACTGGCGAACGTGTGGTAGGAGGAGGCAACCATGATAGATGTGCTCTGGAGCAAGGAGAAATGTGCTACTCCCAGGGACTGCCGTAAGTGCCTAGATGTGTGCCCCAATGGCGTGCTCGGTACCTACGGTGCCGGCCGTGAGCCAGGGAAGAAGGAGACAAACTGGACCGTGGCCCCGGTGTACCTGGCCCTGTGCGATGCCTGTGGCCTGTGCGCCCAGGCCTGCCCCTCAGCCGCGCTACAGGTACGTACCTAGGACCAGCGACAACGTGCGCCCATTATCGGCCAGGGAGGGGAGAGACTGGCGCTGCTCGACGCAGTATCCAGCCTCCCTTTCTCGCGAGCACTCACGAGGCTGTGGGTGGGAGGAGGTGAAGCATATCCTTCTACTGATCAGAAATGGCAGCCCCTAAAGTGTCCAGTTCAGCAACTCAGGGAGGTGGGACATGCCGTTCTACTATCGAATAAAGCAGCCCTGGAGAGGGCTGTTTGCCACTGTCCTCTGCGCCCTGATAGGGGCATTGGTCTACTACGTCGGCTCGCTTAGTTTCTGGTGGGTTGGCTCGGCGGCAAACCCTGGCGGCAATACCCCTGGCTCAGCCCTGCTGCCGCTGTACCTCATTTTTGTCCTCTGTTGGACGTTCCTGCTGGTGTTCTACTTTGGAAACTGGCCCTTTCACAAGCTGTCACAGCCCGGCCAGGGGATCATGTCTTCCCTGTTCGCCCTTGTCCTGGCAGGGTTGACCTACTACATCTTTGACCACATGGCCAGGTGGGCGGCCCTTATTTTCCCCATAGGCGTGGGCTGGCTGATCTGGATCTTCAGCCTGGGCCCTTTCTCTGGCAATCCCATCGTCACAGCCTACGGGGGAAAGCAGCCCGTTAGCGGCATCTCGGGTTTCGTTGCCTCCCTGGGATTTACCCTGATGACCGTGTGGCTCATCCCGGAACAGTGGATGGGGATTGCCGTTGGCTTTCCCTTCGTGTGGTTTGTAGTAGCAGTGTGGTTCTTCATGCTGTGGCCCACCTGGCCCCTGCCCGCCGCTCCCCTGACCGTCCAGTGGATAACGCGTTTGGGGTATTTCGGCTTCTTCAGCTTCGTCATCCTGTGGGTCCTGAGCGCTGTGGGCCTCAACTTCTTCGCCGACCAGAGAGCAGCAGGCCTTGGCCTGGTGTACCTCCTGGCCATGCTTGCGCCCGTAGGCCTGTTCCAGTTCTGGCCCTTCCACAAGCTGGGAGAGGTGGCCCGTGGCTGGGTGTGGTTTGTCATCACCGCCATCCTCGGCGTGGTGGTCTACTGGATAATTAACTCCTTTGCGCCCGAGCAGAGGGCCCTCTACGACGCCAAGGTTGTCACCTGGGGCCTGGCCCTATTCGTCGGCTACTGGTTCTATACCATGCTGGCCGGCGGCGCCGGTGCGCCAGCGCCGGGCACCAAATAGCTCGCCCGATGCGCGGCCGTTGACAGCACAGTCGCCTGGTGGTAACATTATTATGTAAGGGGGAAAGGGGGTGTGAAGCTATGCTGCTGCACAAGCTGTATGGCGTCTTCCAGGTGGACAGAGGCACCCCTGCGGTGAGGCAGGGCTGGAAAACTCGGACTGGACCCGCAGCAATAAAAGAGGGGCTAAGGCTGTAAGAGGCAAGCCCGAACTGATAGCGGCTAGCTAAAGGGCCCGGTCTGGGGAAAAGAATTCAAATAGCGACTTTGAAAGGGGTCACCGTTAAGAGTGGCCCCTTTCTCATTCTACCCACCACGCCATGCCTCCCTTGGCCACGCGCTCACATTGTCCTGTACCCCAGGCAATGCTATACTGGGTGCTCCTAGAAAGGGGGGAGGTAGTCTCTTGAAGCGCATTGACGGCAGGACCAATACAGAACAGCGCAAGGTGAAGATAACCACCGGCTTCCAGGCCTTCGCCGAAGGCTCAGCGCTCATCGAGCTGGGACAGACACGTGTGCTCTGCGCCGTGTCCATGGAAGAGAGAGTACCGCCCTTCCTCAAGGGCTCCGGCCAGGGCTGGGTCACCGCCGAATATGCCATGCTCCCCCGCTCAACCACCACACGGACGCCCCGAGACAATGCCAACCGTCCACCGGGAAGGGCTCTCGAGATACAGCGTCTCATCGGCAGGAGCCTTCGCGCGGTGACCGACCTCGACGCGCTGGGCGAGCGCTCCTTCATCGTTGACTGCGACGTGCTCCAGGCGGATGGCGGCACCAGGACCGCATCCATCAGCGGCGCCTACGTGGCGCTGTACCACGCACTCCACGGGCTCACCCGACAGGGCGTCTTCTCTCGAGTGCCACTGCGCACCGCGGTGGCTGCGACCAGCGTCGGCATCGTCGGCCGCGAGATGCTCCTCGACCTCTGCTACGACGAGGACTTTCGCGCCGAGGTGGACTTCAACGTGGTGATGACCAAGCAGGGGGAGTACGTCGAGATACAGGGCACCGCAGAGGGAAAGCCCTTCAACAAAGGGCAGGTGGACGCGCTGCTGGCCCTGGCGGAGAAGGGCATCAAGGAGCTCTTCCTGGCACAGGACGAGGCCATCCGTAAACTGACCTCCGGCGGATAGGGCCTGCCTTCATCCCGACGAGTCGCGACGCCATCATGAGAGGCCACGACTTCACACCAGAGGTCAAGGACTTCACACTGGGGCAGGGTGCCGACCTGGTGGGCATCGCCGACATGGGCGCGTTGCGCGGCATCACCACCATTCCCGACGGCCTGGTTGACCGGTTCCCGCGCGCCGTCTCCCTGGCGCTCAGGCTCTCCGACGCCGCGGTGGACTCGATAACCGACCGCCCCACACGCAGATACGTGCGCCAGTACCGGCAAGCCAACAAGAGGCTCGATGCGGTCTCAGTTCGAGTGTGCGAGCACCTCATCGCCCATGGCTACCACGCCATGCCCGTGCCCGCCTCCTGCGTCATTGACTGGGACAGCTACCGGGGCAACGTACCGCACCAGGCGGTGGCGCGCCAGGCCGGACTTGGCTGGCAGGGCAAGAGCCTGCTCATAGTCAATCCCAGCTTCGGGCCCAGGCTACGCCTCAGCACTGTGCTCACCGATATGCCGCTCAAGCCGGATAGCCCCCTCCCCAACCGCTGCGGTGAGTGCCATATCTGCGCCGATGCCTGCCCTGCGGGGGCGATCAAAGGCGTGGCGACGAAGGACCACTACCTGGGCGCCTACGACGCCATGGACCTCCGCAAGTGCCACACCCAGTTGAAGGCGTTCCGCGGCGAACTGAAGGTGGACT
>JBFMDE010000061.1:0-8252 GCA_040754215.1 Chloroflexota bacterium | reverse complement strand
AACCCATTCCCCCTCTCCTTGCTTGTCCTGAACCTGTCGAAGGGTTTGTCGAAGGAGCAAAGGAGAGGGGGATACAGGGGGTGAGGTTCTAAACAACACTCCCCATCGAGGGCTTGACAGAGAGGCCCCAATTGCCTAGAGTGTCCCATACTGAAGCCATGGCCCGCCGTGGGCGCAGGTCTGGCCGCTGGGAAGCCATCATCAGCATCGAGGGGGTGTGACGGTGACCAAGAGGAAGCTGGTAAAGCTATTCGAGTCAATCAACATCGGGCGGATGCAGGTGAGGAACCGGCTCGTGATGTGCCCCATGGGCACCAGGTTCGCCGGCGAGGAGGGCTTCGTCACACAGCAGCTCAAGGAGTACTACGAAGAGCGTGCCCGGGGCGGGGTCGGCCTTGAGATCGTCGAAGGCACGGTCGTTGACCCGGCTGGCAAGGTGCTGGCCCGGCAGGTATGCGCCTATGATGATAAGTTCATCCCGGGACTGACGGATCTCGCAGCGACAATCAAGTCCCACGGCGCGAGGGCCGTGCTGCAACTGATACATGGCGGCCGGGAGTGCCGCGCGGAGGTGACCGGGTTCCAGGCCGTAGCGCCATCTCCAATCGTGGGGCGCGCCGGCGATGTCCCCCGTGAGCTCACCATTGCCGAGATAGCGGAACTCGTCCGTCGCTTCGCAGAGGCAGCCCTGCGGGCGAAGAAGGCCGGCTTCGAGGGCGTTGAGGTCCATGCCGCACATGCCTACATCTTTACCCAGTTCCTCTCTGCCTGGTCCAACAAGCGCCGGGACGCCTACGGTGGAGCGCTGGAAAACCGCGCCCGATTCCTCCTCGAAGTCCTCAGGGCGATAAAGGGGGCAGTGGGCGGTGATTTCCCTGCCTGGTGCCGCATCAACGGGCGCGAATACGGCATAGAGGGTGGGATCACCATAGAGGAGACACAGCAGGTGGCCCGTTGGGCTGTGGAGGCGGGCGCCGCCGCCATCCACGTCTCCTGCCGTGGCATCGGCGCCTACAACTTCGTCAACTGCCCGGAAACGCCAGGGGCGCTGATACCTCTGGCGGAGGCGGTGAAGAAAGCGGTCAGCGTGCCGGTGATCGCCGTGGGCTACCTCAACCCGGAACTGGGCGAGGACATCATCAAGGAGGGTAAAGCCGACCTCATCGCCATTGGTCGCGGCTTTCTCGCCGAGCCGGAGATAGCGAAAAAGGCTGCCGAAGGCAGGCTGGAGGACATCACGCCGTGCATTGCCTGCTTCCGTTGCCTGGACGAGCTGATCTTCAAGGGACAACAGGTCAAGTGCGCGGTAAACGCTGCACTGGGCCGAGAGCGGGAATACGGGCTTACTCCAGCCAAGAAGAAGAAAAGGGTGCTGGTGGTTGGCGGCGGGCCCGCGGGCATGGAAGCTGCCAGGGTGGCGGCGCTGCGCGGCCATCAGGTGACCCTCTACGAGAAGGGGGGACAACTGGGTGGTCAGCTTCTTCAGGCCGCCGCCCCACCCGGCAAAGGCCGCTACCTGAGCCTGGTCAGGTACCTGGAAACCCAGCTCGCCAGGGCCGGAGTCGCAGTCAAGCTGGATACCGAGGTTACGCCAGCCATGGTCGAAGGTCTGAGGCCGGACGCAGTCGTCGTGGCCGCTGGCGCCGTGCCGTTGACCCCCGACATCCGCGGCATCGGAGGCAACGCGGTCACCATGGCCGAAGCGGTCCTGCTGGGCAAGGCCAGGGTCGGGAAACGGGTTGTCGTCATCGGCGGCAACCTGGTCGGCTGCGAGACTGCCGACTTCCTGGCCGAAAGAGGCCACGAGGTGACCGTCGTGGACATCCTGCCCACCATGGCCACGGACATGATGCCCATTATCAGGGAGAACTTCCTGGAGCACCTCGCTGCCCGGGGGGTGAGAATGCTGACCGAGGTCAAAGACGAGGAGGTCACGGCAGACTCCCTTCTCCTCACCACCAAGGAAGGCGAACGCCGGGCCATCAAGGCCGATGCCATCATCATCGCCGCCGGCTCAAGGCCCAACAATCAGCTATTCAACGCCCTGGATGGCAAGGTGCCCGAGGTCTACCTCGCTGGCGACTCCATCCAACCGAGGAAGGTCTTCGAGGCCATCCACGACGGCGCTCGCATCGGCCGCATCCTGTAGACATGGGTTGCCGGCGATGGGTATCAGGTCAAGCCTTCCTTCGCCTGGCCTCCACCACCCAGAGAGAGGCGGCAACCAACAGGACCACCCCACCGACCAGGGCGTATAGCTGCAGGTAGTCAGTCCGCCACTGCGCCGCGAGCCGCACCGGCCCATTCATCACCACGGTGACTGCCGGGGTCTCCGATGAAATGTCTCCTGTCCAGCCCTGGAAGATGTAGCGCCTTATCACCCCGACGGTCGGCGGTACCGATAGGCTTACCCTCGAGCCAGCCTCATACCAGCCTCCCTCCAACTGGCCCCCGTGTTCCGACTCCACCGTGAGCTGGTATTGCAGTTGGTACGCCGCCTGTGCCCGGAGCGGAGTATTCATGTATATAGAGACCGCATTACCATCCCAGGCCATATCCTCCACCTCGCCCTGAACGAAGACGTACCGTATGCCCTCGCCTGCACCGACAGTCCCCTCAGCAGGCCCGACCAGTGCATGGTCGCCGGCATCGTACCAGCCCGCCCCAGGGACACTCACCGCGCCCTGAGGGGTAACCGTCACTTCCATGTAGTACTGAAGCCCATAGTCGGCGATCACCTTCCTGGCCGAGTCCATCAATACCTCGGCATGAACAGAAGTCCCGCTGGAATCGCCGCTCCAGCGGAGGAACCTGTGCCTGCTGTCGTCCCCGTGGTCCACCACCTCAGGGACCGAGACCGTGGCCCTCGCACCCTGGTCATACCAGCCCTCCCCCGAGGACTGGCCGAAGGGTGCGGTTACCGCCAGATAGTACTGCAGTCCATAGTCAGCGGTAACCTTCTTGGGTGAGTCCACCACTACCTCGGCCTGTGGAGAGGTCGTGGTGAAATCGCCGCTCCAGCGGAGGAACCTGTGCCTGCTGCCGTCCCCGTGGTCCACCACCTCAGGGACCGAGACCGTGGCCCTCGCACCCTGGTCATACCAGCCCTCCCCCGACGGTTGGCCGAAGGGCGACGTGACGGTCAGGTAGTACTGCGGCCTGTAGTAGGCAATGTAAGCCGCCGATTCCGACACTGTGACCGTCCGGGATGTTTCCGAGGGGCCATCGTTCCAGTTGCCAAACACGAGCCTCCTGCCTTCTCCGGCAGCCACGGGTGCGGCGGGTACGCTGAACGTGCAGCGTGTCCCCGCTGCCCAGGTATACGACCCCTGGCGAATTTCACCCTTCCCCGACCTCGGCCCGAGCTTCCATTCCACCGCGATGCGAGGCAGGCTTGCACCTGGCAAATCTGAGGCCATGTCGAATGAGACGGTGACGGTCTCGAACAACGGGAGGTCTCCCGTGTAGCCGTCGTTCATTTGCGGATTCTGAGTGCTGCGGTACGAGGACACCTTGGGCGCTACATAGCGGAATAGCTCCTCCGCGGAGGTCTCGTGGTCTGCGTTAGAATCCACGGCCAGGAGGTTGTCGAAGGCCTGCAGCAGGTAGTAGGCGAAGATAGAGTACCAGTCCAGGCCCGAGGCCTGGGCCGACGTCTCCGTCGCGGAGCTGGAGCCGATGACTACTCTGCCTGGCCCGCTGAGCCCACTGAAGAAGGCGCCAGCATGGCAGACGTCGAGGACCACGGCTGACTGCCGGCCATCGAGGGCGTCGAGCCATCGGTCAAGCTCACTGGCGGCTATATCGTTCGCCCAGGAGTAGGTGAGTGAGTCATAGGGTGCGAGGTAGGCATTCGAGCTGCCGTGACCACAGAAGAAGAACAAGACCGTATCGTCCGCATCCTCGCGGGGGACCAGCCACTCCGAGACAGCCCTCCTGATGCCGTCCTTGGTTGCCTGGCTATCGGTCAGGAGCAGCACATGTCCTTCGCCGAAGATTGGCCGCAGGACGTCCGAGAGGGCCGTGGCGGACTTGGCTGGCCCGTGGAGGTCGTCCAGGTACTGGTACTGGCTGACTCCCACCATGACCGCCCAGCGCTCCGGACTGCTGAACGAGCCCTGCGAAGGTCCCTGGGCAAAGACGCGGGGAGACGAGATGACACCTAGTGCCAGACACAAGGCCAGGGCCAGGAGGCACGAAACGCTATACCTTGCCGGGCCGGTCCTCAGCCAGGAGCGGCTAGCACAGCCGCACTCGCCAGAGGCCACACTATGTCCTTCCCTCGGCATCCGTCTTTATCAGGATGACATCAGAGCTGCCGGTGCCGTAGGACCTCGTTCCGCCGGTGATGATGTATCCTCCGTCCGAGGTCTGCTGCACCCACCATCCGCTGTCGAACTTGTACTCGCCGAATGTCCTGTACCACATCCGGTTGCCTCCGGCATCGGTCTTGACCAGATAGACGTCCTCCTCACCCCTTCCGAAAGACTGAGTCCATCCAACCAGGATGTACCCGCCATCCCCCGTCTGCTGAACGCAGTACAAGAAGTCGTCGCCCTGGCCTCCAAATACCTTGCTCCACTCCTGGTTACCATTGGCATCGGTCTTGACCAGGTAGCCCTCCTTGTAGGCTCCAAAGGAGCTGGTCTGGCCTGCCACTATGTACCCGCCGTCAGTGGTCTGCTGCACTGAGAAGGCTATCTCAACGCTCGTGCCTCCGAACGTCTTATGCCATTCCTCATTGCCCTGGGCATCAGTCTGCACTAGATACATGTCCGAGGTGCCAGCGCCGTAGCTCTCTGTCTCGCCCGCCAGGATGTAGCCGCCGTCCGACGTCTGTTGCACCGAGTACGCCGATTCAATTCTGCTGCCGCCAAAGTCCCTCCACCATTCCGTGTTGCCCATGCTGTCCGTCTTTACCAGGTATGCCTGGCCCCAGGTCCAGCCCGCCACTATGTACCCGCCGTCAGTGGTCTGCTGCACTGACTGGCCCATGGCATCAGCATCACTTCTCCACACGAGATTCTTGGCCCACGACTCGTTGCCGTCAGCGTCTGTCTTGAGCAACAGCATTTCGTACCGCTGGGAGACCGTGTTGTAGCCCCTCCCTACCACGATGTAGCCCCCATCTTTTGTCTGCTGCACCTGCATACCATGTTCCCACAACGTAGGGCCGAAGTTCCTGGCCCATGACTGCTGGCCCTGGGCATCTACTTTCAGCAGGTAGACATCGCTGCCACTGGCCGTGCCGGACCTGGTAGTGCCCGAGACGACGTACCCGCCATCCGAAGTCTGTCTAACGCAGGTGCCCCAGTCGTCCATCGAGCCGCCAAAGGCCTTGAGCCATTTGGCCACGGGGGCAGGCGTGGGCGTAGGTGTAGGCGTAGGTGTCGGCGTCGGAGTTGGCGTAGGAGTAGGTGTGGGTGATGGTGGCGGTGTGGTAGTGGTGGCGGGTGTAGGTGTCGGCGTTGTCACCGGCGTGGGTGTCGGAGTCACCGTGGGTGGTGACGTCGCAGGCGTGAATGTGGACGGGAAGGTATAGGTAGGCACTGGCGTGGGCGTAGTGGTAGGAGGTTCAACAGTTATGGAAGGCGCAGGAGCAGAGGGGCAGGTCGCACCCGCTAACCAGAAAGCCATTGCGATGACGAGCAGTCCGCGGATGAGACGTTTTCCGGCCATGACGATACCTCCTCTCCCCATGGGTAACACCCATGCCTCGGGAATAACGCGAGCACCGTGACCGCAAGCGTCCAGCCTCAATCATGGCACTGGCTGCCTGCCATGTCAATCCCGAAGCTCAATCACGAACCTGCCGTTCCGGTACAGCAGCCCGCCGTCCACCCATATCTCGCCGCCGTTGCGCAGGTCGCAGACCATGTCCCAGTGAATGGCGGAGTCGTTCTTGCTCCCGGTCTCGGGATAGGCTGCTCCCAGCGCCATGTGGAAGCTGCCGCCTATCTTCTCGTCGAACAGTGTCTCCCGCGTGAAGCGCGTGATGGCATCGTTGGTACCGATGGCGAACTCGCCCACGTAGCGCGAGCCGGCGTCGGTATCCAGCGTCCGCAGCAGCAATGCCTCGTTCTTCTCCGCACTGGCCCTGACCACCCTCCCCCGCTCAAACCACAGCCGGACACCAGCGACCTCCCTGCCCTCGTAGACCGCCGGATAAGAGAAGCAGACATGGCCTTCCATGCTGTCTTCCACCGGCCCGGTGAAGACCTCGCCATCGGGCATATTGAAATGGCCATCGCAATTCATGAACTTGCGTCCGTCGATGCTGAACCGCAGGTCGGTCTCCGGCCCCTTGACGTGCACCCGGGACTTTCCCCCCAGCCAGTCCACGACCTTCTGCTGACGGGCAGAGAAGCGCCGCCAGTATTCCACAGGGTCGTTCATATCCGGCAGGCAGGCACCGTAGACGAAGTCTTCATACTCCCCAAGGCCCATCTCGGCATCCTGGGCAAAGGCATTGGTCGGGAACGGGGCCACCGTCCACCGCAGCTCTCCGGCGGCAGAGCGGCGCAGGAATGTGCGCATCAGTCCCATCTCCGCCCGTTGCTGGAGCACGGTCTTCTCCGGCGGGACGTTACTCAGGGCCTTGGTATTGGACTCGGCAAGTACAGTGATGCGCACATCGTAGGTCTCCATGATCAGCTCGAGTGGCCTGGGCACATGCTTGAGCTGCTCATCGGAGGCATAGCGGAAGAACAGCTCCTCGATGCCGGGCAGGGACGGCATCATCAGCGGATGCCCGCCTGCCTTCAGTACCCTGACGTAGACCTCCTTGAGCAACGGTTCAGCTATGGAGCCGCCCCTGATCAATACCTTGTCTCCAGGGCGTATTGCCACCGAATAGTCAACCAGCACTTGGGCCAGCTTCTCGACCCTCGGGTCTGTCATAGTTCACCTGCCTGTCCGAATAGATTCCCCTGAAAGAGTTGTGTTGCTCGCTTTTCAGGGGTGACTAGTAGGGCACTGCTGCCCGTCCCATCATCTCGCGGGCGATGATTATCTTCATTATCTGCGCCGTGCCATCGGCAAACTCGAACCCCATTATGTCCCGCAAGCGTTGCTCCAGGGGGTATTCTTCGCTGTAACCCACGTGCCCATGGATAAGGATGGCGTCGTGAACCGCGTCGAAAGCAACCACCGGGCACCACCACTTGCACATCGCCGACTCCTTAGGATGTGGCACGCCGAGGTCGTGGAGATAAAAGGTACGGTAGCAGAGCAGCCGGGCTGCCTCAATACGGGTTGCGTGCTCGGCGATCTTAAAGGAGACGCCCTCGAACTTGGCGATGGGCATGCCGAAGGCAGTGCGCTGCAGTGCATAGGAAACGGCGTCGTCCAGGGACGTCTCTGCCACGGCCAGGGCAAGTATGGCCAGGGCCGGGCGGAGGAAATCGGCGCCGGAGCCGGCGAATATGTGGAACCCCTTGCCCTCCTCGCCTGAGCGATACTCTGCCGGTATGCGCACGTCGTCGAATATGATGGAGGCCGCGCCAATCGGCTTCCAGCCGCTGTGAGGCAGCAGGCTGCGGGTGATACCTGGGAGGTCGAACGGTACCAGGAAACAGGTTACACCCCTGGCTTTGGCCTCTGGGTCTGTCTTGGCGAAAACGATCCCGGCATCGCATTCGTAGCCAAATGAGATAGAAGTCTTCTCCCCGTTGAGCACGTAGTGATCGCCTACCCGTACTGCCCTGGCCTTGATGGCTCCGGCGTCGGAGCCGGCATCGGGCTCGCTGACGACGAACGAGGAAACCTTGTCCCCCTTGATGAATCTCGGCACCCACTCCTGCCTCACAGCCTCCGAGGTGAACTGGAGGCATAGATAGGACACCGGAGGAAGTAGCATGGAGAATCCGGCGAGCAGGTCCACCTTGCCCACCTCTTCGATACCTATGCAAAAGCTGACCCAGTCAGAGCCCTGGCCGCCGTATTGCTCCGGCAAGCAGACCCCCAGCAGGCCCATGTCCCCCAGTTTCTTGATCACGTCCCGGGGCAGCTTATGCTGCTTGGCCCTTTCTTTTGCCCCCGACGACAGCTCCTTCCGGGCGAAGTCCCTGACCTCACGACGGAACATCTCCTGTGCTTCGCTGAAACCGAATCCGGCCATGGCCACCTCCTGCTACGATAAGCCGCGCTGACTCCTTCGGACAACTCGACCCCCTGAAAAGCCGATTCGAGGCGAAGACCTAGCCCTTCCGCGGTAGTCTGACCACGGCCTGCCCAGAAGCGGTAACCTCGCG
>JBFMDE010000060.1:6276-8317 GCA_040754215.1 Chloroflexota bacterium | reverse complement strand
GGGAGCATCGCAGCCCTTCTCGATGTGGGAAAGAAGGTGCTCTTCGGCCAGGACATCCACGGGCCCTACTATCCTCAGTGGGGCTCTGACCCGGACCGCGCGCTGGCTTCTCTGAGGAAGCTGTCCTCGTTACAGGCAGACATCCTGTGCGAAGGTCACTTCGGCACCTACGAGCCAGCGACTGCGGTGAAGGACTACATCGAGAGCTATGTCCGCGAACTAGAGCGAGGAGCGTAATCCGATGGGAGCAAACGACGTAGGACTGGTCTATGACCCCATGTACCTGGAGCACGATACCGGAGGGCACGTCGAGTGCGCCAGGAGGCTGGTAGCGGTGACCTCTCTCCTCCAGTCGAGCGGCCTGGACAAGAAGCTCACCCAGCTCAAGCCACGGCCAGCAAGCCAGGAGGAGATAGAGCGAGTGCACGATCGAGGCTACATCGCTGGCATCCGGAACGTCGCCGCCCGGGGCGGCGGCTGGCTGGACGCCGATACCGTGATGTCGGAAGCCTCCTACGAAGTAGCCCTGCTGGCCGCAGGGGGCCTCATCACCGCCGTGGAGGCCGTATCGAAGGGACAGGTGGGCGCTGCCTTCGCCCTGGTCAGGCCGCCAGGGCATCATGCCACGGAAACGAATGCAATGGGGTTCTGCCTTTTTAATAACATCGCCGTCGCCGCACACCACCTGCTGGCAAGCAAGGCCTGTGAGCGCATCCTCATAGTTGACTTCGACGTGCACCATGGCAACGGAACGCAGGATGCCTTCTACAGCGACCCACAGGTACTGTACTTCTCAAGCCATCAGTCACCGCTCTATCCGGGCACAGGGAGCATCGAGGATACCGGCAGCGGAGCGGGTGAAGGCTTCACCGTCAACGTCCCCCTGCCGCCGTGGTGTGGCGATGAGGAATACCTGCGAGCTTATCAAGAGATATTGGTCCCGGTCGCCCGCCGCTTCCAGCCCCAGTTCATACTGGTCTCCTCGGGCTACGACGCCCACTGGGCCGATGGCCTGGCCGCGCACCAGGTCACCGTCTCCGGGTTCGCCGGAATAGTCAAGGCGCTGAAGCGCCTCTCGGACGAGTGCTGCCCTGGACGCCTGGCCTTCACCCTGGAGGGGGGCTATAACCTTGCGGCCCTGGCTGCGTCAATCAGGGCTACACTGGAGGTATTGCTCGGCGCCACCGATGTCCAGGACCCGTTGGGGAAGCCACAGGGCCATCGCCGGCCCTACAGCATTGAGGAACTGCTCAAAGCAATCAAGCGCACCCACCGCCTCCATCAATAGAAGGCATCTGTGCACTGACGCTCAGGCAACCGGAGGCTGCCTGTGCGAACTTGGGTCCAGGGAGCACAGCACGGCGCACTTGCTGCACTCGGTGGTGCTGCAGGGCTCGACATGGATGGTGATGCTGACGTTACGAAGCCTGGAGGCGACATCCACCTCGATATGGTCGCACATACGGTGAGCGCTCTCCACGCTGGCATCCCTTGCCATAACCAGGTGAAGGTCCACATGACGCAGGCTCCCCACCCTCCGGGTGCGCAGCGCATGGAAACCGACCACCTCAGCCCCATGTTCCTCGATAGCCGACCTGATGACTGCCTCCTCCTCCGGAGGCAACTTGACGTCCATAAGGCCGCCAAGTGCCTTCCTGGTTATGTCATATGCGGCTTTGACCACCAGCGCCGCTACCCCGATAGCGACGATGGGGTCGAGGATTGTCAGCCCGGTGAGCCGCACCACCACCAGACCCACCATCACACCGAGGGACGTATAGACGTCGGTGGTGAGATGGGCTGCGTCCGCCTCCAGCGCCAGTGAGTCGGTGGCACGGGACACCCTCAGGAGGAGCCTGGATACCACGGTGTTCACCACCACCGAGAGGAACATCACCGCAATTCCGACCTCGGTGAGCTTCAGCACCGAGCCTTCGAGGATACGAATTACTGCCTCGTACAGGATGAATACCACGGCGCCGAAGATGAGTGCTGCCTCTATGAACCCGCTGATGCTCTCGGCCTTGCCGTGCCCGAAGGG
>JBFMDE010000060.1:0-6176 GCA_040754215.1 Chloroflexota bacterium | reverse complement strand
TGAGCTTCAGCACCGAGCCTTCGAGGATACGAATTACTGCCTCGTACAGGATGAATACCACGGCGCCGAAGATGAGTGCTGCCTCTATGAACCCGCTGATGCTCTCGGCCTTGCCGTGCCCGAAGGGGTGCTCATGGTCTGCTGGCCGGCCCGAGATCCTGACACTGACCAGGGCGATTACCGCAGCCACGAGGTCAAAAAGGCTGTGGATGGCCTCGGCGATGATGCTAATGCTGCCGGTGAGAAGGCCGGCCACGAGCTTAGCTGCGATGAGGGTGACGTTGGAGACCACCGAAAGCCCGGCAGCTCCAACCTTGGAGGTGAACATCCCTGTGCTACTTCCTGCAACTCTACCCGCTGAGAGCGTGCTTTCAGGCTACGAAGCAGGCCTGAGGAAGGGTATCCAGCTCACGAATCTCCGCCACTCCCGCCTCTCCCATACCACCAGGAGCTGGCTGGCGACGAAGATGGAGCTGTAGGTGCCGATGATGATGCCGAGGAACATCACCAGGATGAAGTAGCGAATGGTAACGCCGCCCATCAGGAGCAACGCCAGGAGAACGAAGAGTACGGTAAGGCCCGTACTCAGCGACCTTCCGAGCGTTTCCATCAGGCTGACGTTCACTGTGACCGCAAGGTCACGGCTGACCCCCCGCATCACGTTCTCACGTACTCGGTCGAAGACCACGATGGTGTCGTGGACGCTGTAGCCGAGGACGGTGAGGGCGCCGGTGATGAACATGGCGTCCACCTCTACGCCAAGCACCCAACCCAGGATAGCGAACACGCCCAGGACAAACACGACGTTGTGTACCATGGCGATCACAGCGCAGATTCCCCAGCGGAACGGGTTGGGCATCCTGCGGAAGGCGAACGTGATGTACAGCAAGATGAGCATAGATGCCACTGTTACCGCGATCACCGCCTTGCGCACCACGTCAGTAGCTACCGTCGGTGATACAGAATAGAAGTCGAACATGCCGAACTCACCAAAGCGGGACCTCAGCTCAGACTGCAGGCGCTCCATGTCTGAGGGAAGAACGTTGCCCGCCTCATCATGGCCTGGCTCCTGACCGACAGTCCTGGTGCGCACCAGAAAGGCCTGTGCTTTGCTCTCCTTGATGCCAGCGCCAGTGATGCCCACGCCGCCAAGCGCCTTCTCCAGCTCTGCCTGGCCCACCTTGTATGAAAAGACGACCGTGCATGCCGTGCCGTCGCCCTGGTCAGTCGAGTACATGAACACAGCGGTCGGGCCGAACTTGTCCTTCAGGGCCTGTTTCAGCTCGGCTATCTTCTCGCCGCCCAAACCCGGCGCGGTGACCAGATAACCGCCTCTACTGGTCCCCTGGATGGCGGCATCGGCGAACCCCATACCGGACAGAGTGGAACGCAGCTCCCCTTCCGAAACCGGCTGGGCAAAGGTAAGGGTCATCGTAGAACCGCTGCTGAACTCGAGCCCCGGCCTGATTCCGAAAACCGCCACCGACACTACGCTGACGATGAGTATCACCGCCGAAATAAAGAGGTACACGAACCGGCGTCCAACGAAATCAATCATGTTTCTTAACCCTTACGCACCTGCTCTGGCGCGGGTAGCTGCGACACGGCTGCCCACAAACGCTCGCATGAAGGTCCGCGTCACCGTCAACGCAGTGAACATGCTCACAGCAGTACCTATGAAAAGGGTGAGGGCAAACCCCTGGACCATGGACGCCCCAAACGTGCTGCCAAACCAGTAGAGGATGGCACAGGTGATGAACGTGGACACATTGCTGTCGCGGATCGAGGTCCAGGCACGGTCGAAACCCTTCTCCACCGCTGCCCCTATGCTCACACCCGAGCGAAGCTCCTCTCTCAACCTCTCGAACACCAGCACATTGGCATCTACCGCCATGCCTATGGAGATTATGACGCCGGCGATGCCCGGCAGGCTGAGTGTGACCGGGAAGAGCTTGAAGACCATCAACAGAAGCGCCCCGTACATCACGAGCGCTGCGCTGGCCAGGGCTCCGGGGAAACGATAGTAGGCAATCATGAAGATAAGCACCATTGCCAGTCCGACGAAACCGGCCACCAGACTCCTCCTCAGCGAGTCCTCGCCCCTGGTGGCATCAACGTCCTGCTCCTGCACGATGGCGAGCGGCACATCAAGGGAACCAGAGTTGAGCTGCACAGCCAGGAGCCTCCCTTCCTCAAGGGATAGGCCCTCTATGATGCCGCGGTCCTTGATCACCGCCTTGACCCTGGGCGCCGAGAGCAACTCCTCGTCCAGGAATATGCCCAGCGGCTTCTCCAGCAGGCGCCTGGTGATCTGCTCAAAGAGCACCGCCCCCTCAGCGTTCCACTCGAACGTCACGTATGGCTCATTGGTATTGGGAGAAAGGTCGACCTGTGAATTTGGCCTCAGGTACTTGCCGGTGAGTACCTCCTCCTGGCCACTCTTGCCCACAGCCCTGGCCTCAACCCACGTTATCTTGCCCTCCTCAGTGAGTTGCTCGATGCTCTCAAACCAGCCCTTGCCATCAACACTGACCTCATCCCAAGGCACCCTTCGCTCCTCGCCATTATCCTCCCACACCAGGTTGCCCGCCCCGTCCAGGCTATCCGGGCTGAGCTCCATGAACTTTAGCTCGGCGGTCTGACCGATGAGCTTCTTCGCCTCGTTTATGTCCTTCACTCCCGGCAGTTGGACCAATATCTTGTTGCCACCGCCGATTTGGATGAGTGGCTCGGTGACGCCGAAGGCATCCACGCGGCGCTCGATCTTCAGCCTCACCGCCTCCATGACATCAGCGTCCGACTGGCTGGGGTCCTTCTTGGTGAGGTCGGCCTCATACACCAACTGGGTGCCGCCGCGCAGGTCCAGGCCGAGACGGAACCCCTTCCTGCCAAACCTTTCGCCATCGAGTGGCAGGATAGACCACAGGGCAAAGCCGAAGAGTACGAGGATGAAGAGCAGAAGGTATGTGTTCCGTTTCGTCATTTCACTCTCTTGGTCCCCGGCCGGGCAAGCTGCCGGCGGATGAACTCGAGCGCCTCTTCCCTGGTGTTCACCTCGCCGGACGCCTGTGCCTCACGCACCCGCCCCAGGAGCAGGCCCAGCTGTGGGCCCGGCTCCATACCGAAGGTATCAATCATATCATGTCCGTCAACCAGTCTGGGCGGTGCACTCGCAGCCTGCTGCCGCTGGCCCTCGCCCAACACGTGGGCCATCAACCGCGCGTGGCCTCGCCACTCCTCCATGTCCAGGCGCGGACCGTGGGTCGCCAGGTAGTCGGCCATAGCCAGGAAGAAGATGTCAATGCCGGCTCCCGCGGTGTCCCTGAAGTACCGATAAACGGCACGCCGCGTGGGCAGGTCCCCATTCGTCATCTGAACGGGACGGAGATGGTAGTAGACCTCAGTCTCAACCAGCTTCACTTCCCGGCCGCTGAACCTGAGCCGCTCCAGGGCAGCGCGCGCCACGGAGGCACCCAGTTTGGCATGCCCCAGGAAGCGCCACCTGCCATCCTGCGTCACCGTCTTCGTCGCGGGCTTTGCCACGTCGTGAAGCAGCGCCGCCAGCTTCAGCATGGCAGCCCGGTCGCTATCCCTGGCGACCAGGGTAGCGAAATGACGAGAGAGGTCTTCAGACCACGGCACCAGCGACAACGCGTCCTCCGTCCCATATTCCCACCCTGCCTGGCGCAGCAGGAATTCGACGGTCGCCACCGTCTCCAGCGAGTGCTGAAGAACGTCCCAAAAATGGTCACCGGGCTGCTCAAACCCACGTGCAGGGACCAGCTCGGGGAAAATCACCAGCAACAGCCCCAGCCTGTCAAGGTGCTTGAGCGAACTGGATGCCTTGGGCAGGACAAGTACCCGGACCAGCTCCTCGCGTACCCGCTCGCCGGGGACCCGACCGAGCAGCCCAGCGTCCCGTCTGAGCAGCGACTCCGTACCCGGGTCAACCTTCAGCCCAAGCTCACCGGCCAGCCGCACCGCCCGCAACAGCCGAGCGGCATCGTCCTTGAACACCCCCTCAGCGACCGCCCTGAGCCGCTTTTCCTCGAGGTCACCGCGGCCGCCGAAGGGGTCAATGAGGTGCACCAGGGGGTCATCGCCCGCCCATTGGCCCAGTTCCAGGGCCATGGCATCTATGGTGAAGTCCCGCCGGGCCAGGTCATCCTCTATGCTGCCCTGATACCCAGAAAAGTCGAGATAGAGCCTTTCCTCGCCCTCGAAGAGGACTACCCGAGCTACCTGGTTGGGCTCGTCCAGAGGCACGTACCTCCCCTGCAGCTTCCGTGCCACGCTACGGGCAACCTCTGGAGCGTCGCCACGGACCGCGATGTCTATGTCAGCACTGGGGCGACCGAGGAGCATGTCACGGACGCACCCACCTACGATGTAGGCTTCAACGCCACTGCGGACCAGTATTTCCCTCAATCCCGACAACTCGGGACGGGAGATGCCTTCTGTTGCACCGTCGCTCAAGAAGCTCCGTCCTCCGGCTCAGCCGCAGCCTCCTGAGATACCGGCAACAGCTTATCCCTGCTCTCCAAGCGGTCTATGTACAGTATGCCGTTGAGATGGTCTATCTCGTGCTCCAATATCTGGGCCAGGAGCTTCTCGCCCTTCACACGCACTTCCTTCCCCTCCACATCCAATCCCCTCACCCTTATCCAGGCACAGCGCTTCAGTTCGCCCTTGTAGCCGGGGATGCTGAGACAGCCCTCCTCGCACACCTGCTCCCCGCCCTTCCTCTGTACTTGAGGGTTGACCAGTGCCAGCACGCCCTTCTCTGGCACGTCGACAACGATGACGCGTAGCGGCACTCCTACCTGTGGTGCCGCCAGCCCAACCCCAGGTGCCGCCCTCATAGTATCCACCATGTCGCCGACCAGCTGCCGCACAGAGTCATCAACCGCAACCACCCGCTTCGCCTTCTCACGAAGCACAGGGTCAGGAAAGACCCTAATCTGTCTGACCGCCATCGCTCTGACTACCTCAGGCCCTGCTACACACGCTCTAAGAGAACCGGTATTCCTGGTCGTATCTGATTATAGCTAACAAAGGTCGAAACCGCAAAGTCGTGGACCTTTAGAAACCTCACTCCCTCTTCCCAAACCCCTCGGTCCCCTTCATAAACTCTATTCGCCAATACACCGGCACCCAAGTTTCATCCGTTGAATGACACGCCCTGGCTATCAACCATAGACTGGTGACCGTCCCAACTGGTACTCCCAAGTCTTCCGCGCCATATTGACACGGCCAATTATTGATGGTACAATACGACATATCATACGCCGTATCATATGTTATATCATAAAGGGGGACAGGGTTGATCAACAAGGACAACCAGAACGACACCACAGCTGTTCGTGAGACCGCAGCACGAAGCCTAGAACTAGACGTAAAAGAAGCGCTCCTAGCAAGACACACAGACTTGACTGGAGCACTAAAAGAGATAGACGCTACCATCTCTCGTGTGCAAGACGAGTTTTCGGAAAAGCTAGAGCAATTGCAGGCGCAAAAGAGGCCGTTGCATGAAGCGATGCAGCACATCGAGGCCTTGCTTCGATTTGAGGGCTACTACATGAGTAGTAATGGGAATGTTGATACTAACAATAGCGGAGCCGTTGCCGCAGGAATATCCATCACAGACGCTGTCTTCAGCCTTCTGGAAGAGATAGGTCAGCCCACACATTATAAGGACATAACTAGTAGACTGCTGGCAAGAAACATCCATATCCCTGGTAAAGACCCCGCAGCGACGTTACTATCTAGAATAAACAGAAATAATCGGTTTAAGCGCACCAAAAAGCGTGGTGTGTATGCCCTGTCCACTTGGCGAGTAAGGAGAACAAAGACTAAATCTGCTGGAAAACGTAGAAAGACAGTTGGTAAGTAGGTATCTTATGTCCAGGTGAACGTTTTGGAGGTGGGAAAATGAAAAAAAGAGATGTGAATTTGGGACGTACCGATGAGAATATTGCTGACCAATATCCCAATCTCTGTGAGGGCCTGCAAAAAGATGCAGGGCAGAACTCATGGGATGCGAGAGCAACCAAAAAGGGTAAAGATTGGGGATTAGTGTTCAGGTACATTCCCGAATTGAATAGCCTGACCATCGAGGATTTTGGAACCCTGGGAATGAATGCAAAAAGATGGAAGGAATATCAGAGCCTCTGGGA
>JBFMDE010000059.1:4249-8778 GCA_040754215.1 Chloroflexota bacterium | reverse complement strand
ATTTTCTCCGGACACACCAGCTGGCACCTTCCGCAGAGGATACAGCTCTTTTCCACCTCGAAGACCGCCTCCAGGCCCTTGTCAGCCACAGCCCTGAGCGCCTTGCCCATGAGCAGGTCGTTGGGACACTCGTAGGTGCAGAGGTCGCAGCCCGCGCGGCACCTGCCGGCCTCCTTCTTCAACTCGGCGTCGCCGATGACGGGCTTCGCCTGGCGTGCCACCTGCTGCACCACCCGCACCGCCACGTGGGCTGCCTTATCCACATCCCTGATGGCAGCCCCCTCTGCACCATTGACCAGTTCCTTCACGATGTCATCCACCGGGTCTGCGGTGCGGTCATTCAGCCCCGCCAAGGCAGATGCGCCGGTCCAGATGAGCTTTGCCCCCGTCCTCCTGGCTTCGCCCAGATAGTCGAAGGGGATGCAGGAGTCGTTGGCCACAATGACGTCCACCAGCCCCAGCCGCAGCGCCTTCTTCACGCGGTACATGGTGCCGACCACGCAGACCTTGTTGTAGAACCGTGCGATGGAGTCGCCGGCGGCCCCCATCCCCACCACTTGCACCCCGTCGGTAAGGCCCTGTTTCTTCAACTCCTCTATCGCCAGCCAGGCGGGGATGAAATCGTCCCCCACGAAGCCGAGCGTGGGCATGTCGTCCTTGACCAGGCCGAACCCGCTCCAGAACCCGGGAGGAAACCAGGCCACGTCCGCCAGGCCGTGGTCCACGGCGGTGGTGAAACCAAAGAGCGAGATACCCAGGTACTCCGCCACCTCCTGAGCGATGAACAGCATGGTCCCGGCATGGAAGGCCAACTGCTCGAAATCACTGGCGGTCCCGTTGCCCTGGGCACCGGCCGCCAGCGCCTTGCCGAGCTGGGATTCCGCATAGGACAGGCCGCGGTCTATCTGGCCCAGGGTCTCGGGGTAGAAGCCGCACATTATGCCTATCCAGGTGGCCTCGGTGACATCATGGTCCCTGCCCATGGTCACGCGGTGTTCCCTGCCAAACCGCTTCAGGCAGTAGTCCAGCATGCGCCGACTGGCCATCATCTGGCTCAGGCAGCCGCGGCACACCGCCCTCAGGCTCAGCTTGGCCTGATATGCCTCAAGGGTCAGGCCACACCTCCCCACCCCTCTCTCCAGGTTGCAGGGCCCCTGGTGACAATCGCAGCAGGTCCCTTCCCCATCCATGTAATGCGGCTGATAGGTGTCCAGGATAACACCCCTGTCCCACTCCGAGAGGTCCTGGGCCTCGGCATAGGGGTATATCTTGAACTTGACAATGCTCTTGAGGCGGTGCTCGACCTGGCTGCCCTCGAGAGCCTTCTTCAGTTCCTCTGGGATTACAGCGCGTGTGTCGGGCAAGCAATTGCTGATGTCGTACTTCCCTCTGTCCACCTGACATATCAAGCGTGGACGCTCAGTTACCGTGTCAGCCATTGTTCCTCCCCTCGTTGGGCACAGCGCTGCAATCGCGCTGACCCTCGGTCAATCGCCGTCTGGTCGTCACGTTATACAGGTCTCACCAACCACGAGGATGCTCGTAGACATCAATCGTCTTGAAGCACTCCGGGCAGTAGTACATCGTCTTCTCACCGCTCCAGATCTGCGAGAGCTGCATCCCCAGCGTCTGGTTGGCAGGCCCCAGCTCCTGGTGGAAGTAGCCCTTGCGGCATATCTCGCACAGGGCCTTGCCACACTGCTCGCAGCTTCCTATTGCATCACTCTTGCCGCAGACCTGGCACGTCTTCTCCGCAGCCAATTCTCACCTCCGTTGCCTCTCGGATACTCCCACGACAACAGGTCAGAGCACCGTTACTTCCTCTCCCCCCTCCTCGACCTTAACCATATCTTCCGTAATCTCCGTGACCGGGCTGTATTCCTCGTCCCCGGGGTACATCTGGCCGGGGCCCGGCACTTTGACCGGCACCGGCTTGCCGCCCTTCCAGTACTTCTCGATGATGGGGTGTTTCGCGTTCTCCAACCACGCCTTGAGGTCGCCTGCGTTGACGGCATCCTCCTCAGTGGCGATCTTATCGTAGATTTCCTCCGGTATCGAAGGCGCCAGGTCCACCTTGATGGTCTTGGGCATCCACACGATTCGGTCCCAGCCCCCATCAGCGGCAAGGAATTTCCGTTCCTTTATCGTGTTGAAGGCACAGGCGTAGAAGCCGTGGTTCTGCGCCCCGCCGCTGGTATAGCCGGCAAGCTTGGAGAACGTCAGGCCCAGTGGGGTCATCCCGGTGTAGCGCCGCTGCACTATCCCTATGCCGTCAACCTCGGGGATGTAGAAGGCTACCGCCTCAAAGCACCCTCAGTTGCTGGTGGGATAGTAGATGCAGCTACTCAGGTAGACCTTCTTGGTGCGGCCTCCAGACTTCTCGTACACCGCCTCGTCCACCCCGGTGTACCAGCCCTTCACCGGGTCCAGGCAATCGCCCTTGGGGATGGGAAAGATGAAGCCACTGGGCTCATAGGTCTCGAACACCTTCACCGAGGAGTAGTTAAGGAAGCCGCAGTATGGCGGACGCTCCGGGGCTATCACGCAGCAGTGGCTGGGGGCGATGAGACGGCAGATGGTGCAGCCGTAGAAGGTGTCCACGTCCTCGTCCTTGATGTCGGACACCTGCGCCTCCTGCCGCTCCCACTTCGGTTTGGTCTCCTCCAGCATCGGACGTATCAGGTCCACCCCGCCCATCTCCGGGGTGGCGATGATTATCCTCTGCTCGACCCTCTCCGCCACCGTGCCCCAGGTCTTGATGGAGGCGTAGATGGACTGTGCCAGCTTCGCCACCGTCAGCCGCGGCGCCACCTTCTTGCTGATGCGCAGCCAGACGTTGGAGCGCTGTCCGATGACCATCAGCCCCTCCGTCCAGGCAAAGCCCATCACCACACCACGCTCCACCATGGGGAAGATGTCAGTAGTGAGGTTCATGCCCGCGACCCTGATGTGCCACATGAAGGGGAAGCTGCTCTCCGGGGGCACTTCGTTGATGTCGGGACCATAGTGCTCTACCACCCCCTCGCGCACATCCCCCACATCAGAGCAAAACTCGGTGAAGATGAAGCTGGTGTAGTTGTGGACAGGTCCGCCCAGCTCCAGGTGCCACTCACCCTTTCGCAGATGACCTGCAAACCTGGAGCCGAAGCCGATGTCCTTCAGGTCTTCGGTATACCACCGGCCGTATGCAGGGTCCATGTAGTACACCCTTGGCTCTGGTAACTTGACCGTCTGCGCCATATTAACCCGACCTCCTTGCCAATCGCTCGCATCCATGCGCCACGGTATCCGGGTCACCCTCAGGTCAACACAGCCATAACAGGCTTCTCCTCTCTATGCTCGAGATATCACTTCCTAGGAGCAAGGCTCCTCATCACCAGCTCGGTCTGCTCTCGAACAAACTCCTCCAGCGTGCACTGCTTTTGTAGGCTCCAGCGCTTCAGCACCCACATCGTCCCTGCTATCGAGATGTTCCACGCCACCAGACTGCCGTCGCTGGCCTCGAACTCACCGCTCTCACACCCCTTGTACACCAGGTCACGGAACAGCGCTACCGTGTTTAGCTCCATGTCGGTGAGCCCCTGTGAGATGAACTGAGGCAGGGAGAGGAACTCGCGGTAGGCCACCAGGTTCATGTCCTGATACCTGTCCATGAACCGCAGGTACTTCTCTATGGCAGCGGGCAGCGCCTCTGAAGGACGCCCTGCGGATGTAGCGCCTTCCAGGAAGGTGTGCCACTCCTCGATCATCTCGTCCATGATGAGGCGCAGGATGTCCTCCTTGGACCTTATGTAGGAGTAGAGAGCGCCCACACTCATGCCGCTGGCGCGGCACAGCTCGCGGATGGTCGCGGAATGGTACCCCCTCTTGAGGAACAGCTTGAGCGAGGACTCGATGATGTGCCGCCGACGTTCGCGCACCAGCTCCGCATTGGCGATGTGTGCCCTGACTTCACTGACCACCGGTGACCACCCCCAGACTCGAATTGCCTGGTGCTGTAGCTGTAGGGAATATCGGGGAACGAGCGTTCGCTCTGGCTGAAAGTATAGTGCCCCCCTGGGGCGATGTCAAGGGGTCTCGCGGGGATTCTCGACCAGCGCTCGCACCTTGAGCAACAGCCCGTCCCGGCCTACCACAGTCACCTGGCCAGACTCGACATCCCCTTCCAGCGACCGGGCCCTCCAGAGCTCGCCACCCACGCGCACCACGCCCTCAGGGGTCAAGGGGGAAACCACAGTCCCCTCGCGCCCGGCCATATCATCCAGGCCCGAAACCGCCTCCTTCTCCAAGGCCCTCCTGCCCGCAACGTAGGTGAAGATGTCGTACGCCACAAGGCCAAGGCCCAGTGCGAGCAACAGCGGCCAGGGAAGGTACACACCGAACCGGGGCAGTACCCACAGTCCAACAGCCGCCAGCGCCGCCAGTTGCAGCGCAGTGGACAGCAGGGAGAGCCAGAACCTCGCCCTCTTCTGGTACTGAGCCATACTCGTCCAACTTATCACAGGTCGCCAGGGGAAAGTCAAGCACAC
>JBFMDE010000059.1:0-4149 GCA_040754215.1 Chloroflexota bacterium | reverse complement strand
TATAATGTGTTTAAACTAGTTTACCAATGACCACTACAGCCGTACCCGACGTCCTCCTCACTTCAGCCCGTGTGCTGGATGCGCTGGCGGACTCCACCAGGGCGAAGGTGCTCTGCCTGCTGGGGGGTCGCGGCAGGATGAGCGTGGGCGACATCGCTGCACACTTCCCGATGAGCCGTCCCGCGGTCTCCCACCACCTGAAGGTGATGCTGGATGCCGGGCTGGTGCTCAACGAGAAGGCCGGCCAAGAGGTCTACTACTGGGTAAACTGCGACAGCATCGTCAAGGCACTGCGAGGGCTGGCCGACGCCATCGAGGTCTGCTGTCATGGGGGGCAGTGCTGTGCGAGTGATACAAAAGACACCACAGAGGAGGGAGTACAAGTTGAAGAAGCAAAGCAGTGATGAAGTCCGGGACCAGGTGCGGCAGAGCTATGGCCGGGCCGCCAGCAGGGAGCCATCAGACACCTGCGGCTGTTGCTCCGGCACTACCACCAGGGGCAGCGTCTCCAGCCTCGCCGGCTACACCCGTAAGGAACTGGGGGAATTGCCGCAGGATGCGGTGGTCAGCTCCTTCGGCTGTGGCAACCCGGTGGCCTTCAGCCAGGTACAGCCCGGCCAGGTGGTGCTCGACCTGGGCTCAGGAGCCGGGCTCGACCTCCTGCTTGCCGCCCGCAAGGTAGGGCCCGAGGGCCGCGTCATCGGAGTGGACATGACCCCGGAGATGCTGGAGCGCTCCAGGGAGAACATCGCCGCCGCAGGGCTCAAGAATGCCGAGGTGCGCCAGGGCCTCATCGAAGACCTACCCGTGGAGTCGAACAGCGTGGACTGGGTCATCTCCAACTGTGTCATCAACCTCTCGCCGGAGAAACCGAGGGTGTTCTCAGAGATACACCGCGTGCTCAAGCCAGGCGGCAGGATGCTGGTCTCAGACATCATGGTGAAGGGCCTGCCGGCCTGGGTGCGCCAGAGCCAGGCGCTCTACAGTTCCTGCATCGCCGGCGCCATCAGCGAGGAGGACTACATCGCAGGCCTCAAGCAGGCCGGACTGAGCAAAGTGGAGGTCATGGCACGGCTGGTCTACAACCACTCACAGATGACAGGGCTGATCAAGAGCGAACTGCCTGAGGCCAAAGGCACCCTCTCGTGCTGCGGACAGGTGGCCCCCGAGGCCCTGGAGGAGCTCGCCACTTCCGTAGGCGCAGAACTCGAGGGCAAGGTCTGGAGCGCCACCGTCTACGCCGAGAAGCCTCTGGCATAGGGCCTCGGCGGGAAGAGGCATATCAACTTCCACTTCTCAACCCACGGACTCCTTGCCCAGCAGGGAGCGGGCGATGATGAGCTTGGAGACCTCCGGAGTGCCGTCTCCTATCTGCCAGCCAAGGATGTCGCGCAGTCGCTGCTCGAAAGGCAAGTCCCTGGTATAGCCATAGTGGCCGTGAATAATCAGACAGCGACGGACGACCTCGAAGGCGACCTCCGGCACCCACCACTTGCACATCGCCCCTTCCACCGAGTGTCGCTCACCCCGGTCCGCCAGCCACAGGTCCTTGAAGCACAGCCAGCGGGCAGCCTCCATCAGGGTGGCCGCCTCCGCCAAGGTGAAGCTGACCGCCTGGTAGCGTGAGATGGTCTGACCCATGGAAACGCGCTTCTTGGCATACTCCACCGCCTCATCCACCGAGGCACGTGCCGAGCCCAGGCACCACAGGCCAATATAGGCACGGTTGGTGTCGAAGACCTCCGCCACCATCTCGTAGCCATGCCCTTCACGCCCAACCGTATAGCTCAACGGGACACGCACGTTCTCGAAGAACATCACCCCACGCGGTGTGCCGTGCGTCCCGGCATCGTCCCAGAACCGCGGCTGGCTTACCCCGGCAGCATCAGCGGGAACCAGGATGTTGGTCAAGAACCGCACCGACCTCTCAGTGGAGGTCTTACAGGTAATTATGACCGCCTTGCAGTTGGCAAAGCTCATGGAGTTCTTGCAGCCGTTGATGAGCCAGTGGTCCCCCTCCTTTGTCGCCGTGGTGCGGAAGCCAGCCATGTCCGTCCCCGCCTCCGGCTCGGTGAACCCCAGGCCAAACACCTGCGTGCCACGATGCAACCCCTCCACCAGCGGCTGACGCACCTCAGCAGGAACGCCAGGCAGGCGCAACAGCTCGAAGGGAAGGGTGGTGATCAGGATGGGGAAGGCACAGTTGAAGTCGGCGTAGGAGACCTCCTCCACCATGATCCCCCGGGTGACATGGTCCATCTCCGGGTCGGCGAGCCCGAGGGCGGAGAACTTCTGCACCACCTCCCAGGGGTACTCTCGCTCCCGGTCCCACCTCTGCCGCCGCGGTGCTAGCACCTCTCGTGCGAACCGACGCACCGCCTGACGGTACATCTCCTGTTCCTCAGTGAAGGAGAAATCAACCATGGCATCCCCCTCTCACAAGCAAATGCCCACAGGGCACCAACCCATCAGCCTGCTACCTCACGCTCCTGAAGTACTTGGTCCTGTCCAGCGCGGCCTCAAACAGCTCGTGATGCCGGTGGAAAGCAGACCTGGCACCCATCTCCTCCCTGCCCTTGATGAACATCAGCTCTTCCTCGTCCTGCTCGTACTTGATGTTGGTCCCCAGCGTATGATATACGACGCTGGCATCAGGGTTCAGAAAGCCCACGGAGTCCAACGTCTGTCGCGTGCACATCTTGCCCATGACGATGGCATCCCGTGGCAGCACGCAGATGGCCCTGGCCAGAGCACGCACCTCGGACTCCAGGTCGGCGTCGGGCACCGCCCTGGTTATGATGCCGCAGGACTCGGCCTCTCTCGCCGCGATGGCGCGCCCGGTTATCAGCAGCTCGCGTATCTTCTTGGCATGCCCGCCCAGCATCTCCAGCGGAGTGAGGGGCATCCCGCCGAAGGCCAGCCTCTGCCCTCGGTGAGCGAACTTCGCGCTCTCGGCAGCTATGGCGATGTCGCAGCACTCTGGGATCCACATCCCCGCCTCAATGCACCAGCCGTGCACCTGCGCCATGGTCACCTTGGTGCAACTCAGGATGGCCCGAACAAACCCGAAAAGCTGGGAGTCGTCGGTGATGAGCCGCTTCCTCTGCGACGGCCGCACCCCCGGAGAGCCACCGTACACCCGGTACACCATCTTCAGGTCGAACCCCGCAGAGAAGTTGCGACCATTAGACCGGAAGATGGCCACCTTGACGTCCTCCTCATTGACCCTCTCCATGGCCCGCTTTATCTCTCCTGTCATCTCCTCCGCACCGATGCTCACGGCATTGTTCTGAGACGGCCGGTTCAGCGTGACCCAGGCAATCTGCGGCACCTCCTCGTCGAGCTCATAGAGTATGGTCTTGAACTCCATACAACTCGTCCTCCTTTCCTTGCTCCTGCAACCCTTCCCGCACAGGAAGGGTCCTCGTCCCGCCAGCACTCTATCACAGCGCTTCGCGCGCGCCAAGTGCCGCTTGGCCCACGCTCTATTGACAGACACATCGCAGCGACGTACCCTTGCACCATACGAGGAGAGACTCACCCAAGGAGGACTGAGGCCTTGGTCAACGGATATGCAGGTAGATGGCTAACGGTGGACCTGGACTCCGGCAGGCTCTCCCACATAGAGTTGCCCCAGGAAACGCAGCGTGACCTGGTGGGAGGTTACGGCATCGGCGCCCGCCTTTTGCTGGAAAGAACGAAGGCCGGCGTCAACCCACTTGGCCCAGAGAACATCCTCGGCTTCTGCACCGGCCCTCTTACCGGCACCCCGTCCCCGTTCGGGAACCGCTACACCATCATCGGACTCTCCCCGCTGACCCTCACCTGGGGAGACGCCAGCTCCGGCGGCGACTTCGGCCCCTACCTCAAGTTCGCCGGGTACGACGGCATCCTGTTCTGTGGGACAGCACCACGCCCCACGTACCTGCTCATTGACAACGGCTCACCCTCGCTGAGGGACGCCTCGCACCTCTGGGGGAAGGACACCTACGAGACCGAGAAGGCGCTGCACGAGGAGTATGGGAGGGAGTCCCGCATCGCCTGCATCGGCCCCGCCGGGGAGAAGCTGTCCCTCATCTCCAGCGTGATAAACGACCATGGCCGCGCCGCAGGGCGCTCCGGCCTGGGGGCGGTGATGGGCTCAAAACG
>JBFMDE010000058.1:6398-9209 GCA_040754215.1 Chloroflexota bacterium | reverse complement strand
TGCTTGCTTTCGTAGTCCTTTATCGCCTTGTTGAGGGCCTGTGCGCCGAGGTTGGAGCAGTGGAACTTGTTCTTGGGCAGCCCGTCCAACTCCCTGGCTACCAGGTCGGGCGTTATCTTCTTGGCCTCCTCCAGTGTCTTTCCCTTGGCCATCTCGCTGACCATGCTGGAGACGGCAATGGCGGCCCCGCAACCGAAGGTCTGGAACTTGACGTCGCTGAGGCGGTCCTTGTCCACCTTTATGTAGAAGGTCATCATGTCCCCGCAAACAGGGTTGCCCTCCTCGCCGACACCGTCGGGGTCCTCGATGACGCCAACGTTGCGAGGGTTTGTGAAGTGGTCCATCACCTTTTCACTGTATACCGGCATATCGCTCCTACTCTCTCCCCTGTCCTTTAAGGAACTTGGTGTATAGCGGCGACATTTGGCGCAGCCTCTGTACTATCGGCGGCAGGACTTCGAGCGCGTAGTCCACGTCCTCCCGTGTCGTGTCCTTGCCTACTGTGAACAGCAGCGACCCCTGGGCTATTTCGTGGCTCAGGCCGATGGCGATGAGCACATGTGATGCCTTGAGGGCACGGGAGGTGCAGGAGGAGCCGCTGGAGGCAGCCACGCCCTTCATGTTGAGGTGCATCAGCATCGCCTCGCCCTCGATGAACTGGACGCAGAAGCTGGCGGTATCGGGAAGCCTCTGCGTGGGGTGCCCGGTCACAGCCACGTGCTCAACGTTCGCCGGCATGCCCTGGAGCAGGCGGTCGCGCAGTGGCGTCATGTGTTCCATGCGGCGTCCGAGTTCCCTGGCCGCGACCTCGGCTGCCTTGCCCATGCCCACCATGGCGGGCACGTTATCGGTGCCGGCCCTTCTGCCGCCTTCCTGGACACCGCCATCGACCTGCGGGATGACAGCTACACCACGGCGCAGCCATAGCGCCCCGGTGCCCTTGGGCCCGTAGAAGCGGCTTCCTGCCAGGCTCAGGGCATCCACGCCCAGCTCCTTGATGTCCACCGGGATGGTGCCTGCAGTAGCTACGGCGTCGGTATGTAAGACCGCCGCGCTCCTATCTTTGATGGCGGCGGCGATTTCCTTTATTGGCTCGATGGTACCGACCTCGCCGTTGGCGTGCATCACGGAGACCAGGATAGTGTCCTTCCTGAGGCTCCGGGCCACCTCCGCGGGGTCCACTAGCCCATGCTTGTCCACCGGCACCAGCGTGGTCTCGAAACCCCACCGCTCCAGCCTCTTGGCGGCCTGGAGCACGGAGAAATGCTCGATGGCTGAGATGACGATGTGCTTGCCCTCGGTCTGACGGGCAAAGGCGATGCCCTTTATGGCCAGGTTGTTGGCCTCACTGCCGCTGGCGGTGAAGATGACGCCGTCTGCCGGGGCATTGACCAGGGCTGCCACCCTGGCCCGGGCCTCTTCGATGGCATCCCGTGGCCCGTCTCCCCAGGAGTGCAGGGAGGTCGGGTTGCCGTAGGCTTCCTGAAGGTAGGGCAGCATGGCCTCCACGACCTCCGGCAGCACCGGAGTCGCCGCCGCGTAGTCGAGGTAGGCCTTCCGCATATCCTGCGCCATGCCCTCCCCCTCCGCACCGTGTTGTCGGTCTACTTCAGTTCGCCGACGACGGGGAGGTCTGCGAACACCTCTTCGGCGTGTGGTGCCTTCGAGAGCTCGCTAGTTAGGTCCAGCCCCGCCTTATGCCCGGCCAGGTGTGTGCCTCCTGCCCAGAGGCCGCTTCCCGACACGTTGTAGACCTTGCCCTTGAAGGCGACGTAGGCCGGCTTCCCGCCTGTCCCGTTGAAAGAGGCCAACTCCGCCGTGGTGAATGCCTTGACCCTGGACACTGGTGCCTTTTCCGACGGCGGCTCCGCAGCCGTCTCCGTCAGGCAGTACCGCTCGATGTTGCGGTTGGCGACCTGCTGTATCTCTGCGATGACAGCTTCGCCGCCCTTCCCGAAGAGGTGAGCAAAGCGCCTTTGCGGCTTGAGGTACTCTTCGACCGGGCGGGGCTTGGCTATTCTCTTCACTGCGGTCAGCCTGCCGTTCTCGAACTCCAGTAGCGGGAAAAGGCCGGTGTCCACTGCCAGCTTGGCTAGCTGGATGCTCAAAGAGGTGTCATGCCGCCATCCCAGCGGGCAGGGGCAGTGTATTTGAATGTACTTGGGGCCGCGGATGCTCAACGCCCTCTTCACCTTGCGGTCGAGGTCATGGGGATAGCCCACGGTGGCCGTGGCCACGTAGGGGAGGCCGTGCGCCACCGCGATAGCTGGAAGGTCCTTCTTGCCCTGTGCTTTGCCCTGGGAGGCGCGTCCTGCGGGCGTGGTGGTGGTGTCGGCGCCATGAGGGGTTAGCCCGCTCCTCTGGATGCCGGTGTTCATGTAGGCCTCGTTGTCGTAGCACACGTAGAGGATGTCATGGCCACGCTCCCACATGCCCGAGAGGGCGCCGAGGCCAATGTCGGCAGTGGCGCCATCGCCACCCTGTGCGATCACCCTGACCTTGTCCAGCCGCCCCTTGATGCGGAGGGCAGCCTCGATGCCGGAGGCCACGGCGGCGGAGTTCTCAAAGAGCGAGTGTATCCAGGGCACCTCCCAGGCAGAGTAGGGGTAGTTAGAGCTGAATATCTCCAGGCACCCGGTGGGGCTGATAACGATCACGTTCCTGCCAGCGGCACGGAGCACCAGGCGCGCTGCGAGCGCCTGGCCACAGCCGGCGCAGGCAGTATGCCCCGGGGCGAAAAGGTGGGCATTCTCTTCTTTGGTGGTCTTCTCTTTGAGTAGCTGTGTCATCGGACTTCTCCAGACCTCTTTC